>JAFVBL010000013.1 GCA_017479985.1 Alphaproteobacteria bacterium
CGTGGCGGAGTTTAAGCAGGCAATGAAAAAGCTGACGGCAAACGAAAAAGACGCGGTTGTTATCGGCTTGCGTGATGAATTAACCAATCGCTTAGGTTCGGCATATAATGAAAATGTTACCAATAAAAAGTTTTTGGTTGACAATGTGCGGCAAAAAATAAAGGCGGCAATCGGCGAAAAAAGTATTTATTACTACTTTTCAAAATATGGGGAAAATTGCTTTAGAAACGTAATTTACTGAATAAAAATCCCCGAAAGCCGACGTATGGACGACTATCGGGGATAATTTCACGCTTTGGCATTATGATATAAGTCATACAGAGCGACCAATTCGGGCGAGGCGGTTCTGCGGAAATCCGGTTCCGCATCGCGGAAGAATCTGCGCTTGTTCTTGACATAGATTTGCAGATCTTCGGCATTCTCCGGCTTTAGGAGTTCCTGCTCAGCCTCCCGAATATGAAATTCGGTTTGATTGATGTAGAATCTTCTGTATTCACGCATCCCCTGCCCCCACAACAACATTTCGTTATCGTGATCCGCAAAATTGTGAAACTCGATGTACTTCATCAGATATTGTCTGAACTCCGGCTCAAACAACTTTGCCTCGTAGACAGACCCGAAAACCCAGTTCTCGATAAAGAACAAAAGCACCTTTTCGTTTTCCGGACGGAACAGCAGCCCCTGATTGACCTCGTGAAGCGAATGATGCTTCAAATACTCAAACAAGGCAGGTTCATAGCCGGATTTGAACAGATTTTTTTCGTCATCGGGCGCCACAAGATTCCGAGCATCTTTCAGCAATTCCACCAGTTTATTCACCGTGGTTGCATCCTCAAAAAAATAAGGATTTACTTCACCGTAATGTGTCATAAGCGATTGATTTTGTAAATAATGTATAACTAATTGATAAAACTGTTATAATATACCACAGGGTTGCTTTTCTGTCAAACAAAAAAGAATACATCTTTCAAAATGCCGCCGATTTCAGCGCAAGTCGACACTCAACTCGGTATATTCCGCAACAGCGCTTTCCACTTGTTCAATCATTGCCGGAACTTTTTCAAATGCAAAACCGGCAAACTCACATAAATCATAAATAACGGCATCTGTTTCGTCTTTTTCATAACCTTTCTTCAGCATTTTCGGCGTATAGTCCGCCTCCAAAGAAAACGGCACCAAATCGTATGCCGGTGCCAATACCCAGTCGGTATTGTTCTCCAGAACAAAAGAAATTCCCGTACCGCGTATATCATCATTTCCCGTTTTTAAATTAAACATCAGCAAACGCAGCAGATTTTCGATTTCTTTCGGAGCAATTTTCTGCGTAATTGTTACATAATCTGCCAAAGATATTGTTTCTGTTTTATAATTTTTATTCATCAGCGCCCCGATTGTCACCACGTGTTTTTTGGTGTTTTTCTTACGGTCAAAGCGTTTGCAGCCGAAATATCCCGCCGTTGTTTCAGAATCAAATAAATGTACACGCGGAACATCAATGCCGGCATTTTTCGCCATCTTAGTATAAATATATTCCGCCGCACCGTCACGCGGATTTGTCACCGCAGACGGTAATTTAACCAACCAATCAAAAAAATGTTCCTGTTCAGTTTGTTCAACAACTTCCGTTTTATCTTTGGATACCTTGACCGCAATCTTCGGGGTATGTCCGCCGACACCGACCGAAAGCCTGAATTGTCGACCTAAATTGCGCTCAATACGGATATCGGCTTCAATCTCATCCAAATTGAGAGGTTCTGCGGAATATTGGTACGGAAAAGCCGGTTCAAATTCCAACGCACCGATGGCATTTTGCCCGCACATTGCCAGTTTCTTCAACAACGGAATACTGTCTTGCTTAAGCTTATACAGAACTTCGGAATTAAAACCGGACGGCAGCAAATCCCAAAACAAACACGGAAGCATATTTTCCGTTCCGTTGACGGCGGTATTTTCCTGTGCCGAAAACAACGGACAAACATTTATCTTTTTTGCTGCAAAATCGGGGTCATATTTAAACACGTTGTAATTGTTTCTATCACTCAATATACCCATAGGAATTTTTATTCCGTCGGCGTTATATAGTACTTTCAGTTCCATTTCTTCCTCTATTTGCTGCCTTTGCCCTTTTGTTCCGCCTGCCATTGTTCAAACTTTGCACGTGCAGTCGCTGTTCTTGCCGCAACCTGCTGTTCCGTATAAACAACACGCAGCGCATCTTTCAGGTTATCCGAACATTTATCATTCAGCAACAGCTGTTGCAATTCTTCTATTGTCGGTTTCATCTCACGAATAATATTCTGCAACTCCAATTTTTTATCTTCTTTATCGCCGGCCAATCCTTTTTGAATATGTTTATCCAATTTGGTATTAAGGAGTGCTTTATGCTCGGATGCAAGGATAGAAACTTTCGGGCGTTCGGATTCCGGCAAAGATTTCAAATATTTCAAGACCTCGCCTTTTTCGGCAACTTCATACAAGGTCATAGCCTGTTTCAGCTCTTTTTCTCCGAGAATATCCGCTATTTTTGTAATGGTAGCGGAATAGTTTTCTTTATACGCATCATTTATTTTTTTATACAATAGCGGCTCTGTTTCTTCGAGTGCTCTCAGTGTCGGACGCTTTTCCGACGGCAAAACCTGCAAACTCTCAACCAAACATTCTCTGCCCAGCACTCGCCCCAAATCCGACTGACTGGTCCCCTTTCCCGTCAGCTGAATCTCTCCGTTTTTAACTTCGCGGATTGTGCGATTCCGGCGTTTCAAATTATAAACTTCATCGTCATATCCGTAACTCTCTATTGTAAACGTCGGATATTTCTGCATCAACTCTTTTGCTTGCTCCCTCGAAACGACAAACTTTAGATTTTCCAAAGTTTCCGGCTTGGCCTGTTTCAGATATTGATACAGGTTGTCCCTTTCTTCTTCCGGTAAGATTATAGGGTCGTAATATCCGCCAATTTCGCTGATTTCCGGCAAGCGCACCAGAATTTCCGGCAGATTTTCAATCTTCACATCTTTGTGACAAGTGATTTTGCGCAACTTCGGGTTCGGGGTCACGAGTTCCGGTGTGACAGAGAATGCGCCCGTAAACAGCAATGTTTCCAAATTATTGTTATCTCTCAACAACGTCTGCATTTGCTCAACGCTTAAATCTCTCGGATATATATCGATATCTTTTACTTTTGAAGTTTTCAACTTTTGATGCAACGGCGCATAATCAATATCTTTCGGGAAATCGCGGAGTTTTAAAGATTCTGCCTTTGCCAAAATCTTATCCGTCAAATCTTCATAACATTTCAGCCCCGTTCTTTGCCATTTTTCGTAGCAATCAAGCAAATCGTCTTCCTTAACGTCACGTTTTTGTGCGTTATCAATCAACACCTCGGCAATTTTCAGGTCTTTATGATATTGATAAATTTTCATCAGGCTGTCTTCAAAAAGCTCTTTGTGCTTGCAACCGCTTTGCTTATAAATTTCAAACAAAGATTGGCACAAACTTTCCGTTTCCGGCAGATGTTTACCTTTATCTGCCTGAACAAAAGCAGCCGTAATATCGGCAATAACGTTTGCATCTTTGAAAAACTCTTTAACCTTGGAAATATAGAATTTTGAAGCCGGCGATGCTGCATCCTTAATCAGCTCATCACGCATATTTCCTTGCGGCCATCTTACGGTCCTGTCGGCATATTTACCCTCGGCTGTCGACATATCGGTCACGATTTTTTCATAAATATCAAACCGCCCTTTTTCCGCCAGTTGCGGCAATGCCTGACTTGCCATTTTTGTATAGCTGTGATTGTATTGGTCCCACTGGTCCAAAACATATTGCGAATGTTTCAGATAAAATGCTGATTCCGCCGAATCCGGATTTTCACCGAGAGCCTCAACCATTTTAGCGGCAAAACGCGCCATTCCGGCCTCACTGATATATGAATAGCTTGCCTTTGCACGCGATACACCTTTATAGTTATGGTGGGCAAAAATACGGGCAAGCCGTTCTTCTACCGCTTCTGCCACCTCGGGCGCACACTTAAACGTACCGACAACATCAAGCAAAGGATTCAAATCGTTCCACCGCTCGTCTTTACGAAAACTGCTGTAACACAAATCCGCATCAGGCGAATATTCGTTCAAATCACGTGTTTGCTTGAAATAGCGTTGTATAATCTTCAACTGCTTTTGCGCTTCGATTGCTTCCGGATACGACGATTCCGGCTTGGTTAAAATATCAAACACTTCGTTACCGCTCAACTTGCGCAAATTTTGTTCGGCGATATCCAATTTTTTTTCAACATCAAAAAACTTATTCAATGTTTCAGAATCCTGAAAACGCTTTTGCACCACATAATTTTTCGGATTTTCAAACAGTTTTTCCACCCGTTCGCGAATTTCCTGATTCTGTCGTATAAGATTCTCGGTAACATAAGAATTGATGTTTAAACAATTTTCCAGCTGAAAAATGTTCAAATCTTTTTGCTTTAAATACGCCTCGATAATTTCTTCTTTATCCTTAAATTCAGCATACTCGTATTTGTCATTCTTTTTACTCTCAACATAACATTCGTACGGCAACTTTCCGGATTCCAATAGTTTTCGGGCTCTGGCTTTGCCCTCTTCAAAATCTTTGTCATAGTGCCAATTTCTGTTGTAGTCGCTTCTTTTGATATCTAAGCTTTTGGCAACCAAAGGAAGCAGCTCCGGATGATTCGGCAACACCTTGCTTATTTGTTCCAAATTTTTTTCTATTTCCTCTAAACTCATACGATGACCTTTTGCAGCCCACGCCCGTGCCCATTTATCATCATCGCTCATATTCTGCGATTCTTTCATCACCTCATACGGGTCAAAATATGATTTGAATACATTGTCATTGCCGATTCTATCAAGGACTTTAAGCAATCTCTCGGTATATTTGTTTTCGCGTTCACCGGACACGGAAATGTTCAATCTGTTATCAGTCCCCGACATATCATAATTGCATACGTTAAAAGATTTTTTTGCGCCTTCCGCAATATCCGGATTTTCGGCCAATATTTTGGCGGCAAACTCGTGTTGCGCCAAATATTCCACATCGCTCGGGTCAAAATAATCTTGCAGTTGCAAACATTGCTGTAAGTATCGGGTTAAGTTCTTGCCTTCATCACGCTTAATGGATTCGCGTAAAATACTTTCGGCATCAAACAATTCGGAAATTTGGCGGCGATATTCTGCCGGCTTTTTTGTTGCAAGAGCAAGCAATCTGACCTCATCAGCCGCATCTTCTCTGTCAGCATAATTGGTGACATCAAATGTTTTTTTGGCTGCCTCCAAATAATCAGCGTCTTTAGCTATGATTTTAAGCTCTTCGGTAGTTAAATTTTCCAATATATAACCAAAAAACAACCCGTCATTATTATTCAGTACTTCGTTAAACTCTATATAGTCTGACATTTTGAATCTCCCGCTTATGCCTTGCCGCCATTGCTCTTTGCGTCTTGCATATCCTTTACGGAAATATTGCCTGTTGTATTTTGTTTTTTTGCCGCTTTTTCCGCTTCGGCCTTAGCCTCCGCCGCTCTCCGCGCTTCCGCCCGCATTCTGGCCGCAAGCAGAGCATTCAGCATCGGGTGGTCATCATCTTCCTGCGTATGATACGTTGCCGCATCTTCTCTTTTAAATTCCGGACTGAACTTTTCCGGCTGCATAATATCGGTATATCCCGGAACATTTAAACCGATTGTGCCGGCTTGAGAAGCAACTCTGCCCTTGCGTTCCGTAAAACGTCCTTTTTCCAACTGCTGCACCTTGGCATTCAAAATCGGGTGCAGATAATCGTCGTCATCGTCCGAAAGCGCCGCCGAAAGGGTACGCGCTCGTTTATTCAATCCGGCAAGTTTATCCATCATTTTGGATTGCATCATTCCCCGACCGTCCTTTAATTTTCCTTCTTCATCAAACAAACGCACATCTGTTGATTCGTACGGATTGATTCCGACCGCCAAAGCCATATTTTGCATCCAATATTTATAAGCATCATACATTTCCATAAACTCAATCGGCGCCACCACCGAATCGACTTCTTCGCCTTTCAGTGCTTTTATTACCCACTCGGCTGATTCTTTTTCTTTGGCTTTGATAATGGCGTTGAGTTTTTCTCCCGTTTCCAAATCATACCTTATTTCGCCGTTGTTCGACGCGTATGAAGTAAATCCGGCTTTTTGCCATATCTCCTGCACTTCCGGAAGCTTCTGCAGTTCAATTCCGTATTTTGCAGATGTCGGATCAGACATAAAGTTCAGCACCGACACGGCTGTACGCCCAAGCATTTCTTCAGCTAATTGAGCCGAACTGTCAATAACCTGCGTTGTTTTCTGAGCCTTAGGGTCGAGCATATCCTCCCAGCTGTCGGCTTTGATAACAACCATTCCGCCATAACCGAGTCCGCTGCCATCTAAACCGCCCAAATGTCCTGAAATACTGTACGGAATATTTGAATGTGTGATAATCTCAATGGTTTTATGCCCGTACGCGGCCGCTTCTCGGATTATTTCTTCCACCGCCGCGTGTACCGTATCTCCGGCCTGCTCGTGCAAACGCATATCGTATGACGTGTCCGGTGCCGCCATATCATTGGTAATCAGCGCATTGCGATGCATCAGAGCCGTATTGCGCGCACGTGAAATCGGCGAATGATATATCTTTTGCGGCGGGTCAATCTGAAAATATTCAGGTGCGTATTTACCCATCGCATACGCAAACATTGCGCCGCGCGGCGTGATATTCGGACCGCTGGCATCATCGTGCCGCCCGATCATCAATGCAACACCTTCGTGAATTTCAATCATATCGGTAATTTTAACCATCGTATTCTCCTCTTGAGGAATTTATCCTGTCTATGAAGTCACTGAAACTCATTTTCTTTTCAGTCGTTCTCTGCGCTTCCATAACCATAGCATCTTCCACACGCCGTTCAATCAGCGTCATCAGTTTTTCCGAAATATTATCGTTTTCAACACGATCGACATAATCCACACGCTGTCCGCCGACACCTTCCGGATGGCGGTCTATGATTGCTCTCGACCAGCTTTGCTCTTTGCTTTCCGTCAAAACCCAGTTAAACGTCACCGGCATATCGTGTTTGATAATATCTTCCACAATCGGAAATGCATATTCGCCGTCGGTATGGTCTCCGTCGGAAATCATAAAGAAATTCAACATACCTTCGTTTGAGGATTTTGCATCTTGTTCGTGCGCTTCCTTAATAACCTGCTGAATATTGTCGCCGATTTTATCGTCACCGGTCTGACGATCGTCGAAAACAGTTGCCAAGCGCTGCGATATTTCCAAACTGTTCTCGCCCGGTTTGGCAATCCACGTGGTCGGCTGATGCATCAACGCCACATAGACATTAAATGCCGGATTATCGCGTGTTGCCTGAAACAGACAACAGCCGATTTCTATGGCCATTCGGTCGGTCTCCGCCCACTGCATTGAACCGGAATTATCTATCAGAATCGCAATATCAATCGGTGCTTTACCTTCGGCTCTAGCTTCATCGCTGATGATATAGTTTTCAAAATCTTTTTCTTTTAGTTCTTCACCGGTGATTTGCTTTTTCAGCCGCTCAATATACGACGGAATATCCACTTTCAGATTGCCCGCTTCCGGTATAACGGAGTGAACTTCCTGATCCGGCACATAATCTTCATATTTATTTTGCAATTCTACGAATTTACGTTCCAATGCTTCAATCAGGTCATAATGCTTTTCCACAATTTTTGTAAACTCATTTTCCGGCATCAGTGTTTTCGGCATTGTATACGGCACCGCACCGGTCGTTTGACCGTTGACCGGCATCCGCATTTTGGCTTTTGATGCATCTTGCTGCATCTGTTGCTGCATACCGTCCTGATGAGCAGCCATACGGATAATATCCAAAATATCTTGCGCTTCACCGTCGTCGATACCTTCAGACAGTTGGGCAATACGCTTCTGATATTCTTCTTCCGGATTTTCCGAAAGTTCCGGCATCGGTTGCAGATTATCCCAATCTATATTTTCGTATGCATCTCCGTAATCTTCATCATCTTGTTCTTCGCTGTCACGATTACCTTGACCTTTTTGCTCTGTGCCGTCCTGTTCTTCACTGTCCTGACCGTCTTTGCCTTGACCGTCCTGATCTTCGCTGTCCTGACCGCCTTTGCCTTGACCGTCCTGCTCTTCGCTGTTCTGACCGCCTTTGCCTTGACCGTCCTGTTCTTCACTGTCCTGACTGTCTTTGCCTTGACCGTCCTGTTCTTCACTGTTCTGACCGCCTTTGCCGTGACCGTCCTGTTCTTCACTGTTCTGACCGCCTTTGCCTTGACCGTCCTGCTCTTCGCTGTTCTGACCGCCTTTGCCTTGACCGTCCTGTTCTTCACTGTTCTGACCGCCTTTGCCTTGACCGTCCTGTTCTTCACTGTTTTGACCGCCTTTGCCTTGACCGTCCTGCTCTTCGCTGTTCTGACCGCCTTTGCCTTGACCGTCCTGTTCTTCACTGTTCTGACCGCCTTTGCCTTGACCGTCCTGCTCTTCGCTATTTTGTCCCTGTTGTCCTTGCTGCTGGTCTTGCTGACCCTGCTGTCCTTGCTGTCCCTGTTGACCTTGCTGACCCTGTTGCCCCTGTTGCCCCTGTTGTCCTTGCTGTTGTCCTTGCTGACCCTGCTGCCCTTGCTGTTGGTCTTGTCCTTCCCGTGCATCTTCATTTTGACGTTGCTGATCATAATATCTCTTGGCAAAACCGTCATAAATTGCATCTATAATATCGCATCTTTTCTGAGAATAATCCAAAGCCAGACGCCGAATTTCTTTTTCCGATTTTTTATAATCGCGTTCACGAAGCTGTAATCTTTCCAACTCAGCCGTCATTTCGCGCAGTTTATCAAATGCTTGTTGTCCTCTGAATTCATTGCCTTTGTCATCGGTATATTCAATCCAATCAATATTTACGCCCAAATCGCGCCATCCTTGCGGATTATCCTCAATAATCCCGTTATTCACAAAAAACGACAAACGAATCGCACGTTTTAAGTTATACGAGCGATTAGACGGCGTATCTTTCGGCATTTCGGCATTCTGACGATTTTTCTCAATATCGGAACCGACATTGAACAACTGCGTTTCCACCGAGTTTAAATCGTATCCTATATCCTGCCGAACCATTCCGTACGCCGAGGCATTGACGGCAAACCGATTGGCAAAGCTGTTTTCGGCTTCATCAAACATTGAAAACAAATATTGATATTCGCTCGCAACACTTTTAAGCTTTTTGTATTCTTCTTTTTTAATTGTTCGTTTTATGACCTTTTCATTGAGTTCGTCATACTGTTTTTTCAGCTCCTGCATTTTGCGTGAAAACAGCAACGTTCCCTGACTGTGTCCGATTTCGTGCAACTGCATCGCGCGTGAATGTTCAAACCCGCCGACAAGAGCCCACAGCAAATCCAGATTGATCATATTTTTTTCTTTGTCATAATAAAATCCGACAGACGGATAATTGCACGCGCCCCATTTCATATCCACGTCCTGCTTAACAAAAGACATTTTTGTCACCATAAAGGCGTGACGTCTGAGTTCGGCAATTGCCGGCGCGCTGGTTTTGATTTTCTGCCATACCGGTAACTTATAAATCGGTTTCTTTTGCAGTGCCGGAGCCCACGCCTGACGAATTTTCGGGTCTGATTCCGAACACGCCATTGCCAAACCCCAGACATATTGATGCGCCGGATTGGCAACATCTGGTGTATCGTCACACTGTCCGGTTTTCAAAAACTGATATGCCTTTTTTATTTCAACACTCAAATCGGACAAAGAAATACTTTTGTATTGCTGCGCAGCCTCCAGCATTTTTTTACTCAAATTCGTAAAATCGTCCATTGTTAATTTACGGGCAAAAAATTTCCCTGCTGTTTCCATTCGCAAATGAGCGAAAGGTTGCTGCAAAATTTCATCTGCCGATTTGTATGAGTTATCCATTTAAGCACCTGTAATAATCAATCGTTGACCCATAATATATTTTTTTCTGCCGAAGTTTCTTCCGCCAATTTTCGCAAAAGTGTTTGATTGAGCAAATTTTGAGAAATCAACACATTCGGCACATCATTTTCCAAATTACGTTTAAAATCCTCTAAATCTGCACTTACGGCAACAGACGGCGCACGAGAAACTTCTGCGATATCGGCAACATTATCGACTTTGAACACACGGCAAAAACCGATGGTTTCATAATTTCCGCTCAATATTTTCTTTAAGAACAATTCGGCGGATAATTTATTCATTACATTTCTGTTTTGCTGCATTGATTTTATCCTCTCTGTTTTTTGATGTTATTCCAAATTTGAAACATATTATCTATAGACTTCTCTTGCGGTTTTGTCTGTTCGGTAAGTTCCGTAATCGAATATGTTGTCACCTGTGCCATATTTTTGGTTGTGCGTTGTTCCAAACTTATAGACAACAGTTTTTCAACGCTGACACCCGATGATAAAGTATTAAATTTGGCATCAACCGCCGAACCGACATATCCGTCCACATCACGTTCATCCAACCAATCACCGATTTTCCTTGTTGCTCCCTCCTCGGTCCGATCAACGTACGTTATACCGCGTTGCTTTAATCTGACGGCGGTTACCGGCGCAATTCCTTCCCCGACAATCAATGTTTCACCGCTTGAAGGTATGGATACAATATCTATGGCAATCGGTTGTTCTTCTTTGGTTTTCATAATAAACGAATTATATGCCACATTCGGATTCTTGCCGGATAACACTTCATCGGCTTGTGAATCTTCCGGTGTTTCGCACATTTCCTGATAAACGCCGAACATTTTCGGCCAAATCGTCTTCAAATTGTTTTCGGCCAAACCGTCAATCGTCATTGCCGTCAAAAATGAATTTGCTTCGGCTAAATCTTTTGTATCGACTTGATCAAAAACACCGAATGTTTCCACCACCGCCGTTTCGATAAACGGCGTTTGAGCATTTGCATCTTCGCTTGTATTCAGCAAAATCGCCTTACCGAGCATATTATGTTCATCAGCCGGATTTTCTCTGATATCCGCCAAAAAGCTTTCAATCGCCATCGCATCCATAATTTCATCCGGTTTCTTGACACTTTCGGACGGATATCTTTCTTTAATCATATCACAAATAACTTCTTGTATTCTTAAAGCCTCCGGATTTGCCCGATGTGCCTGTTTTTGTCCCGGCAGACGGAACTTAAACATATCTTTCAGGCGTGCCTGTGTATAAGAACGCGCTTCATACATTTCCTCCGAACCGATACCGTTACGGCTCAAAATCTGGTTGGCAGCACCTAATACCGGCTCACACAATTCCGGCTTTGCTTCCGGACAGGTGAAAATTTCTCTAGCCACCGCTTCAATGGCTTTTTCCAATCCTTCACCCTGATTTTCCATACGCATTTCAAGCGTATTGCTGCCGCTCGGTCGGGCAAACTGATAGTTTAAGAACGGATTGCTGTTGGTATGTGCCGTTTCCTTCGGAATATATGCCCGCGCCCGATTGTAGATATCCTCCACAATACGGAAGCTGAACGGTTCTTCTTTAATATGACGGCGCAAGGTTGAATCCTCGCACATTTTACTGTCATTACCGCAGACTTTTTTCTGCTGATACAGCTCATACAGCGCTTTGCCGACACATTCCGCCGCTTGCAGAAATTGCGGTGCGTTTTCGATAAACAACATTTGGTCTGCCGGAATCGATGCAACTTCCTGTTTGCTTAACCCGACCGTACGCAAAAACTTGCACACGGCAACCAAATCTTCATCTTTTTCAATATGAAATGCGTCTTTGATAATTGCAATCGGCACACCGGTTGCGTGCATACAAAACATATCGGTAAAATCTTTCGGATGATAATCATCAACCTGTTCAATATCAAAACGGTCTTTCAACGGCTCACTCATACGTTCTTTAATACCCATCTCGGCCGTTTCCGGATTGCCGGTTGCTTCAAGCATAAATGTATCAGGAATATCTGCCTTATTCAAATGAATCACGCGTCCGTTGGCGGCTTCAATCGTTATATCCTCATAACCGCCGTTTAAAAAGTCTAAATACGGAAGCAGAAAGTCCTGATTCTTACCGCGGTTGATTTCATCCAAGATAATCGGGCGTCCGCTTTCAAGCGCCTCAACCAATTCACCGTCTTTTTCCACAAAGCCGACATTATTCACACTGTGAGAATAATCAACACCTTCTTTTTTGCAAAACTGTTGTAACAGGCTGACAAACTCTTTATCGTGGTCGGACGATGTATATTCGGTATTGCCGCGGGCGGCTGTCCAATCCAATGAAATTTTGCCGGCCTCATCAATACTGAACGCATCACCGAACATCGTTTTCAACAAATTTATGCCATCGGCGGAAAGCGCGCTTTTATCACCTTTGTTATACATCTTGATTCGGGCATCAATCGCATTTTTTTCCACATCAATATTCGAAGTATCCAAAATGGTTTTAACAATCAGCGTTTTTAAGTCTCTATCCTTGCAGTTCACATAAATTGCACCCTTCGGACACGCCATTTTACCGAGCGTTTTTGCCTTAAACGTTTTACCGGAACCAGGATTGCCGAGTGTCAGTTTTGCGCGGCGTCTGAGCATAAAAGCGTGATTGATTTCCTGATCGGCATCAATATTATTGCTACGCCGGCGCAAGTCATCCAAAAAGCTGTTCAACCTGCCTCTGGTCGGCAAATGCCGCCACATTTCACCTGTTGCTCTGGCTTGTATTTCTTCGGGATTACCTTCAAACATCACCGGTAATCTGACATAGGTCTGCTCACTGCGGAGCAATTCGACTTTACCGTCTTCATCTACAAACGGCAACGGATAATTTCCGGAACCTATATAAACTTCATTTTTAACCATCGTAAAACCTCATTTTTTATAATTGATATGTATCAGATATAGAATCATCTGAGTTTAGGTTATCACGATATTTTCCTTTTGTCAACTAATTTGACTAAAAAATATTCATAATTCAACAATTCGGCGACAACAAATATAATTTAAAAAAAAACAGACAAAATTCAAACATTTACACATATAATTCGAATATCTTCGGATAATATGTCCCGACACACTTCTTCGTCTTCTTTATAGGAAGCATACTGAACAAACACCGAAAGTTTACGCCTTTTTTGCCACAAGAGTATATCATACATCGGTTCATACACACCGAGTGCCGTATTTGTCAGCAAATCATATCCGTGCGATACCGCACTGTTTTTAATTTTAACCCGTGCCAGCAACAACTTACCGCCGTATTCATCATCACGCAGCAATAACATTATTTTGCATTTACCGCGTTGACGGCGCACCAATATTTGCGGACGAGCGCACGGCAGCTTTTTTGTTCCCCTTCCGTCAATAATTTCTCCGGAACGGCGTATTCCGGTATCGGCCGCTTTCCACCTGCCGTTTTCTGCAAACAAAAGCATATATTGCAACACACCGTTATACTGCCAAAATGTAGCAATATACGGATTATTTTTTTCATCAACCGTCATTGATGTTTGGTTAATCAAACCGCTGCCTTGCGGAATTGCGTATATCGGTGCGGCATTATCCGGTGTTTGCGGCAAAATCATACGTTGTGCCTCAATATTCACAAATTGTGTACAGCTCTCATCGGTTGACCGCATATAGCAAATGTCGTGATTACTTGTCACATTATTATTTTCACGCCAACACCAAGAAATGTGCAAACAACCTTTGTAATCCACACACGCCTGCCAATACGGACTTTCTTTTCCCTCTCCGTCAATCAGACAATCACTCAGCCGTTGCCAACGCTGTATTTTGTGCCGATAATGGTTCAGAACCAATTTGCCGCAACCGGAACAGCCGTCCCGATACATCAGCAGCAAATCGCCTGAAGGCTGAACATAAAATTCGGGGTATGTCGCTTTATTCTCCTGTGTTCCGATAATAATATTTTCCTTAAATTCCGTTGACAAAGGCTTTACGGAACGCGCATAACACAATGTTCCTTTATGCCGGCACCACACCAAATGCACATATCCGCTGCCGTCAACCGCAATAGATACAACATTATGCGCATCTTGCACTTCGTTATAAAATTGAGTCGGGTTATTCTGCCATTTATTGCGCACTTTTTTCGCTACGACAATCCGTCCGTAGGCATCGTACCAAGCGGCAAATTGCACGGATTTTCCCCATTTTGAAAAATACGTTGTCAGCGCATTTTTACGAAACGGCAATGTATTGACCGCATTTGCGGCAAAACCCTCACCTATTTTCGGTGAAGATACAACTTTTTCCGGATTAAATTTTATCCGTTGCCGCGGCGCGACAACACATCCCTTTTTATACTTAAAATCATACGCATCAAACAATGTCTGCACCGTATTCCGCATTGCTTGCAACACCATATTTCGACGCACACACGCACCGGCGTGTTCTATCATTTTCTTGCCGTGCAATGCCCACAAATTTTCCGCTCCGGCCTGACACAATTGCTTGCGGCGTTCGGCATCAAAACTCTTTGTTTTTGCGTGATAAACAAACGTATGTGTGGCAATCACCATTGAAAAACCGGCCTTTCCGGTACGCATACAAAAATCATCTTCTTCACCGAAACCGGTCGGAAAATGTTCTTCATCAAAGCCTTTCAAAACATCAAGACATTTACGCGTCACACCGAAACAGAATCCGTGAACGGTCGGCACGCGCAGCACAACTTCGGAATCCGCCGTATTCTCGCATAGTTCATTCATCATCTGTGGTGTAATTCCCTCCGGCAGATTATTGATTGCCGTCTGTCCGTCTTTTCCGACAATGCTCGGCAATGATTGTGCCGTTGCCGCGCTCGACATCGGTCCGACAACACCGGCACCTTTGTTTGAGAATACGGCATCTGCCATTTTACGCGACCAATTCTTCGTCACTATTGTATCACTGTTCAGCAGAATCACCAAATCACCGCGACCGCATCGAAATCCCTCATTTGCCGATTTGGTATACCCGACGGCCTTATCGTGGCGTATCAACCGCAAACACTTGTGTTTTTCGGACATTTGCCGTAAATACTCCGCTGTCGGCGCATCACTTCCGTCATCAATCAAAATAATATGTTCTTTATCCGAACGATGCCATTTTAGCAAAGACTCGACGCATTGCCGCACATATTCCTGCGCATTATGAATACAAACCACCACATCAATTTCTTTATTTTTTACCGCTTTTAGGCGTTTTTTGCGCACATTGGCATATTTACCGTTGCTGTACGGGTCTGCTACTTCAGAAGGCAAAAGGTCAAGCAACCCCTTATACTTTCCCTCATTTTTATCGTGCGGCAATAAGAGAATATCCGAAATGTTGCGACAGCACACCCCCTTCGGAAATAACGGATACCATTCGATACCGCATTTTTGCAGGCAATAATTTAATGACAGTTGATCGCGCCGACTGTGTTGTTCTATTTCTGACCACCACATATTTAAGAATGCTTCAAGTTTCGGTTCGCCCGACCGGAAAATCATAAAGTTGCTTTCAATCAAATCATTGTGCATAAAACCTTCTGCACGATATTTTTCAATCTGCAAACGCATAATCTGTTCGTCGTCCTTACCGCATTCGATACACGCCTCTAGTTCCTGATATATGTCCGAACGCACCGGATGCGGCACCGCACCGATAAGTTTATCCGAACGTAAAAAACGTTTTACATACATCATTAAATCGCAACACGGCAGTAAATTTGCATCAATCCACACGGCAACATCGTAGTCTTCCAGCAAATAATGCGGATGCGTCTTAATATAACGCGCCGTTTTCACACCGTCGGAATCAAGCCACGGACACGCGCGAATCTGCCACACACCGACATTATTTATCGGACGATTGCAAAAGCAGATATAATCAATTTCCGGAGATAAAATATGCGGCAATTTTAAAGTATCATAATTATCAATAACTGCCGTATAAACCGCTATCTTACGCCGCATCTTCCATTTTTGCGCACGACGGTATGCGCGTATTTTATCCGGCATTTCCCGAAACAACCGCACATATTCGGCAAACTCTCTTTCAAGATTTTTGACCGGCACACTCATAATAAGACTCGGCAAGCTCCCCTGTCTGTCTGTCTGTCTGTCTAGTCATATCAAGTCCGTATCGCATTTGGTGCACAAAAAAAGTTCGGTCAAATATTTTTCTCAACCGAACTGTTTACAATCAAAGATTTGTCAATTTAGCCCTAAGCATTTTAAGTTCGCTCACAGCATCGGCTATACCGCGCAAAAACGCCTCACTCATCTTCGGTCGGGAAACCGTAACGGATTCCGATACTTCCGAAATACTTTCTTGCGGCAAAGTTTCTTCAAAAAAGTCTTTCTGAATTTCTGCCTCGCCGAGCAAAGTCTTGAGACCGCGCGTTTTAATAAGTTGCTGAGCCCCTTCAATGGTGTATCTGTTTTCATAAAGCAGACTTTTAATCAGCTTCACGATTTCTACATCATCAGGGCGATAATACCGCCGGCCGCCGGTTGTTTTCATCGGCTTAATCTGACTGAATTTCGTTTCCCAAAAACGCAAGACGTGCGTTGCGACACCAAGTTCCTCAGCCACTTCGGCAATTGTTTTAAATGCGGATTTTGATTTGTTGACTACCATTTATCGTCCCCTTTATCGCCCTCTCAAGCTGCCAAAGCTGTTATTTTGTGCCGCTGACAGCCTTTCTTAAAATCTGCGAAGGCTTAAACGAAATAACGGTACGCGCGGTAATCGGAGCCTCAACGCCGGTTTTCGGGTTACGACCGACTCGCGCATTTTTCTTGCGCAACGCAAAAGTGCCGAAAGAAGAAATCTTAACATCGTGACCGTTTGCCAATTCCGATTTTATTTATTCAATAATCAAATCCAACACATCGCCGGAATCTTTGCGCGACAAACCGATTTCCTCATAAATAGCTTCTGTAATGCTTACACGCGTAATAGTTTTCATTTTTTCCTTCCTTAAAAAATTAAATTAAACAATTACTTTAACATACAACGCCATTTTTTAAAACAAAATAGCTTTAAGCAAGAAATTCACAACTTTTTATTTTACCTGAATATAAAAACATTTTAAAAACAAAAAACCGGCTTACTTCTGTTCTGCGTGCGAGAACGTAAGCCGGGTTTGACTATCATTAAAGGGAACAACCGTCCGCATAGTCAATATGTCCTTTAGTTGCGACTATATGTTAGAAGGCAATCAATTTTAAAAGTTAAACAATACGGGTATCACCATACTCACGGGGGACAGACACCTAGTGATTCCACAAAAAGCCTGTCAAAAAAATTAGGGAGAAGATTTATTCATCGCGCTCGTTTAGTTATACATTTAGGGCAAAACAAAATTTCGCAAAAAATATGTCCCCGTTAATTCTCTCGAAAAGGTCAGAAAAAAATTCCTCATATTTTTTTAATTTTTTTCATTATTTTTATTTATAATGAAAATTCAATATGTTATTCATAATAAAATATTGCCGAATATTTTATTTTAAGTCATATTTTCGTACAAAACGTGTATTTTTACCCAAGCGCGACACTATTTCGTAACTGATGGTTCCGGCATCTCGCGCAATGTCGTCCAGTGTATATTCATCAAAAATCAGCGTGCCGAAATCCCCGACGTGCAACTCCGGAACATCGGTCACATCGCAGATAACATTATCCATTGACACTCGACCGACAATACGTGCTTCAAATACTTTATTTTTTTTCTTGAAAAACACCTTACCGATATTGGAAAGCGCACGCGGTATGCCATCGCCGTAACCGATGGAAACAATCGCGATTTTCCGATTCTGTGCTGCGCGGTATGTTGCCGAATAACCGACAAACTCTCCCTTCGGCAAATCGGCAATTTGCAGCACGGGTGCCTCAACCGTAATCACATTTTTCATCTGATTTAACCGATACGGCGCCGTATTTATTCCATACATTGCCGCCCCCAAACGAACCATATCGCAACAAAAATCCGCCCCTAAAAATGCGCCGTCGGAAGCTGACAGTGTTGCCGGCAAATCCGGAAAATATTTTGCACGAATTTCTTCAAAATTCGCAAGCTGATGCGCATTCATAAAATGGTCTTTTTCATCGGCACACGCCAAATGGCTCAGCACCGTACCGAAAATTTTCAAATCCGCCTTGCCGAGTTTTTTCAATTCCGCCGCACGAAAGCCCAAACGATTCAGTCCCGTTTCCACCTGAATAACCGGTTCAATCCCCTCAATCGGATTTTTTTTCCAAAAAGCCAGCATTTCCGGCGATGCAATCACCGGAATCAGCTCATATTCCTCAAACAAATCCCGACTGTCTGTTCCGATACCTTGCAAAACATAGATATTTGCCTCCGGTACAACTTCGGCAATGCGTGCGCCTTCAAGCGCGTGCGCCACCCAAAAATTGCGGCAATCGGCATGTTCATACAATGCCCGCGCCACCTCTCGCGCGCCCAAACCGTAGGCATCATCTTTAACCACCGCCGACGGTGTTGCCGGTGCAATAATTTCACACAGCGTTTTATAATTATCAATCAGGTTGTTTAAGTTAATTTTTAACACCGGTTGTGTAAAAATTTGCGTTTCACCTCTTGTAAAAATGTTCATAACTGTTATTATCTCCGTTTATGAAAGGATTTAATATGTACGTTGATTCGCACATTCATTTGCAAGATTATAAAACGCAAGATATTAAAAATGTGGTAACAAATGCCGTACAAAATAACGTGGCGCAATTTATCAATCCGTCGGCACATCCCGATGATTGGAATACGGTGGTGACAGTGGCATCGGAGCACCCGAACGTAACGCCGGCATTCGGCATACACCCGTGGTATGTTGACGAAGATGCGCAAAATCGGCTTGATAACTTGGAAAAATATTTGCAAGAATATCCGCAAGCTTGGGTCGGCGAATGTGGAATCGATCGCCTTAAAAATCCGGATACGGCGCGGCAAATATCCGTATTGCAAACACATATTACACTTGCACGGCAATATAATCGACCGCTGATTATTCATTCCGTTAAGGCCGATTCGGAAATGACTTCTTTGTTTCCGATTTTGCCGCAACATACGGTTTTTCACTCATTTACCGGCTCCGCAGATTGGGGAAAAGCCATACAAACACACGGCTTTTTCATCGGGCTGAATTTTTCGATTCTACGCAAAAAGAATGCTGCCGAAATTCTGCATACGCTCAATCTGTCGCAAATTCTGCTTGAAACTGACGGGCCGTACCAAAATATTGAGCGCGGCGTTGAAACTTTACCGCAGAATCTGCCGTTGCTCGCGCAAAAAATTGCCGAAATGCTGCATATTTCCACCGCCGAATTTGCCGCCATTATTGAACAAAATCAAAAAAACTTCATAGGAGAATAACGCTATGCAAAACACACCTAAATCCTTACGTTTGCAAATTGCTCTGATGGGACGTGTCAATGCCGGAAAATCGAGTTTTTTGAACCTTGTTACCGGTCAACAGACAGCAATCGTATCGCCTGTTGCCGGCACCACGACCGATGTGGTGGAAAAGGCGCAGGAATTGCAACCGTTCGGCCCTGTTTTATGGATTGATACCGCCGGTTTCGATGACAAAAGCGTTTTAAGCGGCAAACGTATGGAAAAAACACTTGCTGTTTTTGACCGTGCCGATGTTATTCTGCTGATTTGCCGCGGTGACGAAATAGCTGTACCGGAACGGGAAATCATTCGTCTGGCAGACGAACGCAAGATTCCGTTGATAAAAATATATAATCAGACCGGCAAACATCAGATGACGGCAACCGGCGGAATCCGCTGCAACGCCGTTGATATTTCAGAACGCGACCGTGTGCTTAATGAACTGAAATCCGCACTGATTAAAGTATGTCCCGATGATTTTTTAAACGCGCAGCCGTTGGTGGCTGATTTGGCACCGGAACATTCGACTGTTGTTATGTTAATACCGTTGGATTACGAAGCACCGAAAGGTCGGCTGATTATGCCGCAAGTCCAAGCAATTCGCGATTGTTTGGACCATAATCAGAATGTGTCGGCAGTCAAAGAAAACGATTACACCGCCGCCTTAAACAACTTCAAAATACCGCCGGCACTGGTAGTGTGCGATTCACAAATCGTCGATACAATGGTCAAACTGACCCCGCCGGAAATTAAATGCACAACCTTTTCGATTTTGATGGCACGCTTTAAAGGCGACCTCGGAAAAATGGTACGCGGTGCGGCTATGATTGATAAACTTAAAGACGGCGATAAAGTATTGATTGCCGAATCTTGCACACATCACGCGGCAGAAGATGACATCGGGCGCGTCAAAATCCCGAATTGGCTCAAGAAAAAAACAGGCAAAGAGATTATCGTTGACCACGTCAGCGGTTGTGATTTTCCGCAGAATTTACGCGAATACAAGCTCGTTATTCAATGCGGCGGCTGTACCATTAACCGACGAGAAATCCTCTCCCGCATTTATAAGTGCGAGCAGGCCGGTGTTGCCATCACCAATTACGGCGTATGTATATCCGAGCTTAAAGGTGTTTTGCAACGTGTGCTTGAACCGTTTGGCAGCGTGTATGCCGATTATCTCAAAGCCAAACAGAGATAAAAAATACATACCTTTTTGAATTTTTTTTGATTGATTTATTGCCAATTAAATTATATATTGGGCAACAAAAGTAAGGTAAAAAAAGATGAAAAAAATGAAAAATACGATAAAAATATCAGGCGCAACAACATTGATTGCCGCATTCTTTCTGGCATCACCGTGTATTGCCGATGAAAACGATTCGGCGCTCGAAAGTTATAACCGTGCGATGTTTAACTTTAATGCTGCCGCCGATTATTTTGTAATTAAACCGGTGGCAAAAGGTTATCGTGCCGTCACCAATGATTTTGTTCGCGAACGTGTACACGATTTTTACGCCAACATCAAAGAACCGGTTTCGGCTATCAATCACGCTTTGCAAGGCAATATTGTCGACTCCGGCAAATCTCTCGGCCGCTTTGTCGTCAACTCGACACTCGGTCTGCTCGGCACGTTTGATGTAGCGTCCGGCTGGGGTTTGCGCAACAACCGCACCGATTTTGACCGCACGCTTGCCAAATGGTGTGTACCGGACGGTCCGTTCTTTGTTTTGCCCCTCATCGGTCCCTCCACCCCGCGTGCAACCGTCGGTATGGCGGCAGATGCTCTTGCAACGCCGACTTATTGGGCCGACTACTATGCCTCATTCGGTGAAGATTGGGAGCGTTATTCAGTGTATTACGGCATTACCGCCCTCGGTTTTATCAGTCTGCGTGAAGAGAATATCGAATTTTTGGACAACCTGACCGCAAACTCGGTTGACCCGTACAGTACAATTAAATCCGCCTATATTCAGAACCGTCTGAAAATCGGCGTTTGCGGCAATACAGATGTTTCTGCCGATGATGCCGGATACGATTTTGATTTTGACGATATGGACGATGATTAACTATCAGTGAAAGGATAAACGAAAAATGAAGAAAATTTTTGCTGTTTTATTTTCGGCTTTGTTTTTAACTGCCTCAAATGCCTCTGCGGCAATTAACGGTGCAAAAGCGGAAGCTTTTATTAAAAATGTCACTTCTCAAGGGATTGAGCAGTTGGTTAATGCAGATATTTCGGAAAGCGAACGCAAAGCACGCTTCACTAAATTATTCAATCAGGATTTGGATTTGGATTTTATCGGCAAGTTTGTGCTCGGACGCTATTGGCGTACGGCAACCCCGCAACAACGCAGCGAATTTATCGATGTGTATCGCAAACTGAATATTCAAACTTGGTCCGAACGTTTCAATGAATTTAAGGGAAAACATTTTGAATTTTCAGGCACGGAAAAATCCAAGTCGGAGGACCAAATATTTGTTGCGACAAAAGTTCCGATGCAAGAAGGTGCGCCGGCATCAGTAAAATGGCGGGTCAAAGAAACAAACGGACAGATGCGTATTGTTGATATCATTATTGAAAATGTCAGCTTGGCACAAACCGCTCGCAGCGAATATACATCATATATTCAAAAATCGCCGGACGGTATCAACGGTTTGATTAAAGACCTTAAAGCAAAGCTGAAATAAATTACGTTTATACAAGCTCCTAAATCCTCATTTATCTGCAATGAGGATTTTTTTTATGCGCAAAATCCGATTGAAATATTTTAAAATAAGCCTTTTTTACGG
Organism: Alphaproteobacteria bacterium; assembly: GCA_017479985.1. Classification (GTDB taxonomy): domain Bacteria; phylum Pseudomonadota; class Alphaproteobacteria; order RF32; family CAG-239; genus RUG410. The sequence continues at coordinate 22,247 of JAFVBL010000013.1, forward strand.
AAAAATATACCGACAATAATCGTGATTACGGCCGATAGAGCAATCACTATCGGAAAGCCGTACACAAACTCTTCAAATGGCACAGGCACATTCATTCCCCAAAAACTGCCAATCATCGTCGGCACGGACAAAACAATCGTGATTGCCGCCAAAAACTTCATTATCTGGTTGAGGTTATTATTGATAATCGAGGCGAAACCGTCCATCATACCTTCTAAAATCGAGCGATGCATATCCACCATTTCAATCGCTTGCTTATTCTCGACAATCACATCTTCCAACAAATCGGTATCGTCTTCGGTAAATGCCAAAAGCCGCGCGCTGACCGGTGATTTTGTCATACGCAGAATTTTTTCGAGCACCAATTGGTTATCGCGCAAAGCGGTTGTAAAATACACAAGCGACTTTTGAATTTCCATCAACTGAAACAACTCCTCATTATGCGTTGTTTGTTTGAGTGAATCTTCAATATGTTCGGTTTTGCGATTGATAATCGCTAAATAGCGCAAGTAAAACTGTGTGATTTTATAGAGAATTGAAAGCATAAACTTGGTACGTTCACGCGTATCAAATGACTTTGCCGTATTTTTGTTAAATGAGCTTAAAATACGGTTATCTTTTGAGCAAATCGTCAGAAAATTCTCGCCGCTGAACACCAGACCGCACGGCAATGTATCAAAATTACCCTCCTCGTCCAGCAACGGTAAATTGACAATGGTGGAAAAAATCCCCTCATCAAGTTCTACCCGCGAACGTTCATCGGCATCAAGGGAGTTGCGCAAAATATCCGAATCGACTTTCAATAGCGACGAAACTTTGCTGATTTCGGCACTTGTCGGATTGGTTAAACTGAACCACGCTTGCGTTACTCTGCTGAATCGTTTGAGCTTAACCAGTTTTCCGCCGTCTTCCGTTTTATAAATACGCAGCATTGCTAAGCTCTCCTCTGATGTTGTATCTCTTTTTTTTGAGATACCCGCTCAGGTCGGGTATACGGTATTTTGAATTGGTGCGGCCAAGAAGACTTGAACTTCCACGAGCTTAGCTCATAACGACCTCAACGTTACGCGTCTACCAATTCCGCCATGGCCGCATTCAAAACAACATATAGTTATTATATTATTTTCAATAAATCAAGCATTTTTTGCATTGAAATCGTTTTTTTGCACATTTTTTATTTTTTACTTGACAAAATTTATCAGACTTGATACTCTGCAATTAGTTTGAAAAGTTATTTATACATTAGTCTGAGTGTTTTATTCTCTATATTGTTTTACAAAAAAAACTTTAGAAGTATGAAAAAAAGAGTATTATTTACGTTTTTGCTCGGTGCTCTAATCATCGCGGCAATGAGTCTGTTCATCTCTTGTGACAGCAAAAAGGAAGTCAAGAAAGTCGGAGCGTATGAGCTGACAGAGGTTAACGGCAAGTTCGGTTTGAAGGACAGCACCGGTCACGTTGTTCTCGCGCCCGAGTATGGCGAGATTATCGACAAGCCGGGGTATCAAGCCGTATTTGCCAAGAGTCACGGCGGGCTGACAACTATCGTTGCCGGCGGCTACACACCGATTGTTGAAGCGAAGATTGATTCGATTGTGCCTACCGGCACAGAGAAGTATGCCTACGTCTACTGCAACCAGCGTGGGGTCTATCTTTGGCATTTCGGTGCAAGCTCGGCCATCGGCCCGTTTACAGACCTGAGGCTGATTGAGGACATTGTGTTCTTGAACACTGACGGAAAATGGGGGGCGGCCACGCTTGATCACAACGGGTTGGCACCACGTAAGTTTGACAGGGTGATTGTCGTCAAGACCGACAAGACAATGGCTGTGCTCGTCAAAGACGCAAAAGGATGGGCGATGTTCGATAAGGACGGTGTCACTGACGGCAAACCCTATGACACACCGGCGAAAGTACTTGAAAAACAAGTCAAATCGCTCAATGTTGAGGGCGATGTGGCAGTCGTAAAAGTAGGCTGGAAACTCTGAATATGTTGAAGGCGCTGTTCTCCTATGTGAGGAGAGTGCCTTTCGTAAAAAAAAACAAAACCTATGGAGAAAGCAGTTCCTACGAATCCTTCGTCGCAAACGGCAGAACGCGACGATTTGCTCGGTAAGAATCAATGTCGGCACAGTGTGAACGGTAACGCCCCTGGTGGACCGTTCCGCGACAAACCGCCGTATCGAAAACGTACCGAGGATCTCGACGACAGTTTATAAGACTGTTTTTCCTAACGGAAATCCCTTTAAGCCAATGAGCTTAAAGGGATTTTTTTCACCAATCATTCTCTTGAGAAAACCTATTTTTTAAGTTCGGTGCGAATGGCTGTGGTTGAACGTACCGGCAATAAATCTTTCGGAATACGATTGCTGACGACATAGCGCACACCCAAGCCCTCTACAAACGCACGTTTTTCAGCACTGTCTCCATCGGTATTTACAAAGAAGATATCCGGCTGAATTTGCTTTATTTCTTCGGCAAAGTCGAGTTTACCCGCCCCCTTTGCCACAAATGCCTGATGCACAAACTTAATGGCTGAGACCATATACAATCGTTCGTCTTCATTATATAAAGTTTTGCGATGTTTGAGTTCTTCCACCGTCTTATCGGAGCCGATGGAAACATACAAATCGCCATATTGCGAGGCCTCTTCAAAAAAACGGATATGTCCGCTGTGCAACACGTCAAAACACCCTGATACAAATACTTTTGCCATTTTATGATTCCTATTTATTGTGCAAAATAAAGTCTTTTAGGCGTCTTTCCAACTCTTGCAGACCGGTATCAATATATTTGCACAAGTTTGCCGGACGTTTTCGCGTGCGTATGCCGCAAATATAGGTTTTGATGTAGCGTTCGGTTTCCACACGTTTATACAACCAGTTGCCGCTGACTTTTTTAAACGGCTTAACAAGCGACACCTGCGGTGTTATCGATATTTGCTGTTTTAATGCAATATTTTCTCTCTGCAAGGCTGCCTGTTTATTTTTTAATTCCTGAACCTGAAAATTAACCGGTCCTTTCTCAAAAGGTTTATTGCCTTTTTCAATAATATTCATCAGCCACTGTTCAAATTTTTTACCTTGCTCAAAATCAAAGTCCGGCTGCATCGGATTTTCACGCAACATCGCCAAATATTTATCAGGGTCGTTATCCAATTCTTTGATGCGTTCGATTACCGCATCAAAATCATTGTCATAATCGTTGCAGTTGATAAACGCTTTCGGGTTAAAATCACGAGTCACAAGCGGATTGCCCCAATAAATCGGGATTGAAAAACTTTGCAGCGGTTGCATCAATTTCTCGGTAGTATACCCGTTGGAACGCGAATTTTCAAACGCAATCGTAAACTTATATTTTTTCAAGAATTCCTGTTTACTGTTCCACCAATCACCGTTACGCGGTGCCAGTTCATCTTCGGCATCAATATTATGCAAAATTTTCCCCGGACAATCGACGTGCTTATATTCCATCAATTTTTTGCAAAATTCCTGCCGCAAAATTGCACCTTTGCCAAGTTTCCCATTTGAATAAATAAAATTGCAGAATCTACGGTTGAAAAAGTTTTCAATTACCCCCCCCCGATTGCAAATTTCTCGGTTTGGAATAATGTACATTCTGCGAAAATATCTGTCGCCAAAATCCAGATAATCAAAACCTGTACCATAATCACATTCATTGAAATTCGGGAGATTATTTTCTCCGGTAAGGAAAATTTTCACACAATTATCAAAATCCGTGTGTTTTGAGCCATTTACCGAATAAAAAACAAAATCCGGTTTTTCAGACATTTCAACATTATATTTTTTCTGTAACAATTTTATAAGCCAGTTATTTTTCGGGTTGAAATCAGACCACCAATCACAGAAATTAACTGTTATTGTCTTTTTATTTTCCATAGCTGTCTCCTATTTTGCATTAAATGTTTTGCGGCTAATCTTCAGAAACGGCAGACCGAACAGCTTATATTTTGTGGTAATATGATTTTGATTGACTTGTTTTTTCATCAACGGTAATCCGCAAAAATAATATTTTTCCGTCAAACTGTCTACCATCTTGCGAACCTTCCAAATTGGGAAACCAAACAATTTATACGTTTTACGTCCGCCGCGCCTTTTAATTGTCCACAGTGGTAAAAAACCAAATAGTTTATATGATGTGATATGCTTATCGATTGTATAATGTTCTCTGAATGAATATTGCTTCAAGAACTTCGCAACCTGTTGTTTATATTTCTTTTTATCTTGTATACTAAACCCTGCCAATCTGTTTTTTATACCACTACAGTAGGAACGTGCATATTGATACATCAGCGATTGATCAAACTTGCGCAAATACTCTAACACTTGTGTTGCTATTTGGAGATAATCGGCAAAATGCACATTCCAATTTTGTGTAATAGAGGTAGAATGTATGCGGCGATGATATAATTTATCGCGCATAATGCCGACACGCTGCGCCTTTGTTATCGCTTTGATAAAAAATAAATTATCTTCAAAGCATAAATGCGGCGGAAATAATAAATCCTCTGCCACTATAAAGCTGCGCTTGTATGCTGTTAAACAAGAACTTACTGCCATTTTAGTCATAAATTTTCGGCAATCCGACCAATTAAAACACCTGCAATTAAAACCATCAGGCATATAATGGAACCCCCAATACTTGTTTTCTTCTTCGTATTTTATAGTGCTCTCGAAATTAACACCGCTGTAACTCAGCATATCCAATTGATCTAACTGCATTCTTTGATAAATTTTTTCCAATGCCGAAGATATAATAAAATCATCGGCATCAATAAAGACAATATAATCTCCTTGAGCAATTTTCAGGGCATTATTGCGTGACACGGATAAACCTTGATTTTCTTGTTCTATTATTTTTATACGCTCGTCTTTGTCGGCATATTTTTTTAAGATTTTCAGAGAACCATCGGTTGAACCGTCATCAACGCAGATGATTTCAATATTTTGCAGAGTTTGTGTACATACGCTTTTCAAACATTCATTTAAATATTCTTCCGTATTATAGACGCAAATAATCACGGATATTGCCGTTTCAACATTGACAGGCTGACCCTTTATTAAATTAAATTCCGCTAAATAATCCGGATCCAAAGCCTCCGGATTATTCTGATGCACTTCATTTATACATTGGCTTATCAATGGCGAAGACCGAAATTCAAACACTATATTTCTGAAATAAGCCGTATTTAATTGCGTACACACGCGTTTATATAACTCATCATATCCTTTTTCTTTGCAGATACTTAAAATATCTGCACGACTTCTGATTACATCTGCAACTTTGCGTTCTGTCCATTGAATAGGTCTAATAGACTGCCGATACACATAAGTCGCTTCTTTTAATGCATAAAACTCTTTCGCCAAGCTCATTGCTTTTACAAAAAACGGCGGATCTTGTCCGCGCAGATAATCCGGAAAATATAAGTTATTTTCTTTTAGAAATTTTCTGTTATAAATAAAGCGCCAATAACCGTAATCAAATTGATAGTCTTTGTAAGCCGTTATACCACTATGATGAAAAACATATCCCTGTTCATTTTCATTCGGCTCAATTTTTCTGCCATTGTTAAGTAATACTACGGAACCGCCACAGATTTCAGACAAACTCTTCGAGCTTGCATCGTACATAGTTTGTAATGTTTGTACAGACGGATAATAATCATCGGAATCCATAAAGGCTATAAATTGCCCCCGAGCAACTTCAATACCGACATTTCTTGCTTTACCGGCTCCCTCATTCTTCTGATTTATAATTTTGACACGTGCATCTCTTGCCGCATATTGATGTAAAATATCCGGCGAATTATCCGTAGAACCGTCGTCCACGCAGATAACCTCAATATCGCGCAACGTCTGATTAAGCACGCTATCCAAGCATTGTTCCAAATATTTTTCAACGTTATATACCGGAATAATTACAGATACTTTCGGTTCGGTTGTTTCTGCATATAAATCATTATATAATCTCTCAGATAAATGCTTTTGTGCAGTATCTTGAAGCAATAATATATTATTCTGCGTTTCATATCGCAGACAAGTATTCATTTCATACCGCATTTTCTCGTAAAACTTGTCATACAAACCGAAATGTTGCAAATTTCTTTCTAATGCAGCTGCGGCGTGAATAAAACTCTCATTTCTGCCGAAACGATTGGTCGATGTTTGTGTTCCGGTGTTGGCGCGATAATGTGTAAATGGCTCATCAATACAACTTATTTGATTTGCCAGAGCTTCCGCCGTCATTACACACGTAAAATCATTACAGCTTTTCAGATTCTCAAATTGCAACTTATTTTTTATGAGTAATTCGCGTTTAAAAAGTTTGCTCCACGGGGCTGCAAAGCAGACTTCAAACAGGTTGTTCGTAAATTCTGCAGGCACAATCGGCGAATGTTTCAGAAAACTTCCATTTATGCGCATTGTATACACGTCTTTTCCTAATTGCTGATCATATTTAAAATATCCGCAGACAACAATATCAGAGCCGTCATCTTCGGCTTTTTGATACATTGTTTCCAGCATATTCAGCTCAAAAAAATCATCGGAATCCAAAAAGCTCAAATATTCACCTTGCGCCACAGACATACCTTTGTTGCGCGCCGCTCCCGCACCTTTGTTTTTTTGTTCTACGATATGCATACGCTTGTCTAACGCAGCGTATTTATGTAGAATTTTCAACGAATTATCCGTAGAACCGTCGTCCACGCAGATAACCTCAATATCGCGCAACGTCTGATTAAGCACGCTATCCAAGCATTGCTCCAAATATTTTTCAACATTATAGACCGGAATAATTACAGATACTTTCGGCGCCGTCCCTGTTTTATTTTCCATCGCAATTTCCTTTTATATTGTTTCGTAAATTCATCTATATAAGTATGTGTTTAAAATGTCAAGCATTACAGAAAAATTTTGCGGAACTATATCTTTTTTCCTATTGCGGAACATAAAAAAATGTGCTATATTTAAATTGATTTTTTTTGTTGGAGAATATCGGTTGCGATGATTGTTGACGGTACAAATAGCAAACAACGGAATATTTTGATTAACAAATGCTTTTACCAAACGACCGTAAAGATAATGAACTTCTTCGCGTCTAAGGGTGATAGCGACTTTGCTAATAAAACGCTTGAGGTTATCGCCGCTTATCACGACATTATTCAAAATAAAAAACGCAACAATTTTGATGCGGACTATAATTCCGCCTTTGAAACAATTGATTCCGCAATTCGTAATGTTGCCAACAAAGTTTTTTACACTTACGGCTCCGACAGCTTTGACAAAGCCTATGCTTCGTTTTGTGATTATAATTACGTTCAAACCGTGCGTTCTCAGCTTCACCTCCGCAGACCGAAACAGTAAGCTGTGCATCATTTATGATTTCCGTTGATTTTTTGCCGCCTTTTATTTCATAATACACTATGTTTAACAATTTAAGGAGGTAGCAGATGAAACAAATTTCGGTAATCGGTTGCGGTCGCTGGGGAACTTTCTTGGGCTGGTATATGGCAAACAAAACTTCCGTTGAATCCGTATTGCTTTATGGTTTGGAAGGTGTTCCGTCATACGAAGAACTTAAAAACGAGCGCAAAAACGAATATTTGAGCCTGAGCGATAATATGTATTTGACCACCGATTTGGCAAAAACACTGCAAAATGATTTCATTATTATCTCGATTAACTGCCAAGGTTTGCGCGGATTGGCAAAGCAAATCAACGAATATAATGTTGAAGGTAAAACCTTTTTATTGGCAATGAAAGGCTTGGAAGAACCGTCTGCAGAAATTCTGGTTGATGTCTTTCTCTCCGAAATGTCTCAAAAAGTTCACGTTGCCACGCTCGGCGGTCCGGGACACGTTGAAGATTATATGAAAAATGTTCCGTCTGCCGCTGTTATCGACAGTTATGAACCAGAAACACAAGACCGCGTGATTAAGCTTATGTCAAGCAATTTAATTCGCTTTTATTACGGCACCGATATTATCGGCAACCAAGTGGGGGCAGCTCTCAAAAATGTTATCGGTATTGCCGCCGGTATTCTGGACGGACTGAATTGGTACGGCTTAAAAGGCGCTCTGATGACACGTGCCCCGATTGAAGTCGGACGATTGATTGCGCATAAAGGCGGAAATGCCGCATCTGTTTACGGTTTGGCACACTTGGGTGATTATGAGGCAACCCTGTTTTCACGTAACAGTCATAACCGTATGTATGGCGAATTATTGGCAAAAGGCGAAGCATATAACAAATCGGCCGAAGGTGTCGGCACACTTAAAGCCGTCAAGGCTATTGCCGACCGCGAAAATCTGGAAATGCCGATTTGTCAGGCACTCTATAAAGTGGTGTTTGAAAATGCCGATATTCAATCGACAATCCGAGGTTTGTTTGACCGTCCGCTCAAAAAAGAATTTGACAAGGCCGGTTAATTTTCGGCGCACTGCACAAAAAATCCCAAACAAAAAAAGAATCCCCGAGATATGCAATCTTGGGGATTTGAAATAACGCTTCATTTCATCAATGTTAATCAACATAATTGTCTGATTAAACTGAAATGCCCTCCGGATTGATGTTTCGCAACAGCAACACGGTATTCATCTCCGTCACAGGGTATTTCACAATAGCCGGCAATTTCAATGAATTACAATTTCACTTGGTCAAAGTCAAGCATTACAAAATGCAAAACTCATATACGGTCTCAATATCTCACGATATTTCCAGAAACTGAATAAACACTTTAAGTTTATATGATACAAAACAGAATTACTCTTAATGATATATTGTATACAAACAGTTATACTATATTACAAATCTTTGTCAATACCCTAAATCTGCATTTTTCTCAAATAATTACCGACCACCGCGTTTTTTGCCTTTCATCTTTTGTTGCAGAACTTTATTTCTGGTATGTTTCTGCTGTTTACTCTTTGTTTGGGCTTTACCTTTTGCCTGTGGTTTGGAATTGACAGTGGTTTTCTGTTTCTCTCTCTTGTTTTGCGAAATTTTCTCTCTGACGTGTTCTGCTCTTTTCTGTAATATCTTTGTTTCAGACTGCCTGCTCTTAATAATGCTGTCCATACGATTGACGGCGTCCCGATAAATATTCTTATTCTTAATATCCATATTGTTTTTATCCGCCATCAACAAAGACCGCTCATAATTAAGTTTGGCACGCTCATAATTTTCCATTGCCTCATACGCTATTCCCGCATTATATGTGGCATACGGATAAAGTTGTTCTTCACCGGTTGCCAAAACGGCGCGGCACTCCTCAATACACTTATTATACTCTTTAAGGTGATAATAAGTCAAAGCAATATCGCAGCGTAAATCGGCGCCATCATAACCGTTGGCACGCAACTGTCGGAAACCGTCCAAAGCCCCTTTATAATCGCCCGATTTATATTTTTCCAACGCCTGTGCATACGTCATATCCGCACGTTGTTCTTCAAACGAAATCGTCTGACTGCCGGCCAAGCACAGCAACGCATCTTTCTTTTGTTCGTCCTTAATATTTCTGTTTACCAAATCTGCAACGGTATAGCTGCCTTTACACATATATTTCATAATGCGGTTTTTATGAATCTGCAACTGCACGGTACTTCCCCTGCTCAGGTCATCACGCACCTTACGACATTGCGCCGGCGTTGTTTGATTGATTGAGGTCACCGTGTGGTGCTTGCCTTTGCTGTTGATGCAATCTTTCATTTTAAAATGAAATACGGAGGCGGCATAATCCGGATACATATACAGACACGCCTCTGCCGTATGCCGCACCAGAATACCGTCGATACAATCCTTTTTCTGCGGTGTCAGGGTTGTCAAATAATGTGCGCATTTAACCGGATTTTGATAGTGCCCACGAACATAGTCACAGAATTGAAATCCCATTTTTTCACTGTTGTATGTGCAAGAAGCTATTGCGGCAAATTGGTGAATTGTCAGCTCGGCACCCTGCAGTTTTTTATACATTTTTTTATACACACCGCCTTTGGCTCCGCCCTGTTTTCTGATTCTGTACCACGCATCAACCAATTTCAGTGCTTTTTCAAAACCAACCTTTGTGTCGGGATGTGCATTTAAATATTTTTTTGTTGAAATCCATTCGGAATTTTCCGGATTACCATCTTCCGGATAATAAAAATTTCCGATACCGATACTGTTAAAATTTTTACCGCCCCTATCATCATAACCGCTGGATTTATATATTTCAATCGGAATCATCGAGGCTTGAATCAGCGGCAGCGCATCTTCGTAGAGTTGTTGAAAACTTGCTTCATCGGTAATCTTGTAGGTTTTTGTTAATTGTGTATTTAGAGTATCTGTCGATACACCCGTTTTGCTTTCCGATTGCCTGAACCCTCCGTATCGGCACGTATAAACCGTTCCGGCAATCGTCAGCACGCTACCGGCAACCAACAATCCCCGATGAAGTTTGCGCTTGGCATCTTTGCTTAATTTTTGGTATTCCCGATATGTTTTGCGGGCACCCTTATATCCGGCACGGACTGTTGACACGGTTACCTTTGCACCGGCTTTTGCAACCTTTTTACCGACTTTTACACCGATTTTACCGACGGCGGCAGCAACTTTTTTACCGATTTTCCAACCTTTTTTCAATTGCTCTATTTTTTGTTTTTTGGTTGCGCGGTCCATTTGCCCCCCTCTCTGTTGCTTTATTTTAAGATTTGCATTGAGTATATTACAGAAAAACAAGAAAGTCAACTTTTTTGTCAAGCAGAAAAGTTATAAGAAAATCCCCCGTGAAAAAACACGAGGGATCAAAGCAACACTGTGCTTTATGATTTAATTGCGATACCGTGTTCAAACCGTATGTATTTGAAACGGTTCAAAATCAAAATTTGCTTCGGGTATCTGCCGACAGCCGCCGCAAACCGATTTGCATCAATCATCCGCAATCAACGCAAACCTGTTATATGTTCAAGAAAAAGAAAAAAAAATGTAAATCTGATCCGCCCCATATATCACATACAGTGCAAGATTTGACATACTAACGTTTGCTCTCGTATCTCCCGACACGCTGAAGAGAGCAAGAACATATTGTTACAACATTTATGCGGTTATAAATCATAAAAATTTCTGCATAATTAAACTTTATGGTTTAATATAACCGCATAAAACGCAGAAGTCAATTCTTTTTGATTTTTAAAAAAAATTAACTACATTTTTGCAATTTCAGCGTTAAGCGTTATATTATATATATTGAGGAGAACAAAATGACGCAAGAATCTTTATTCGGTAAATTTATGTCTTTATTCAGCAAACCGGCCGTTAAGCACGGCGGAAGCACCTTGTCCGCAGCCGAAGCAATCAATATGCAAAATAATTATATTGCCGCCATTTGCCCGACCGATATGCCGATATCTTCACCGTATCCGGAAATTGTGAAACAACTGTATTCAGCCAAACAGGAAGTCTTTCAGGCCGCACTTTATTATTTGCAAAAAATCGCCCATAACGAACCCGAGCAGGCTCACAACATTTCTGACGAGCTGAGCAGATGTATTTCTGCAAAAAACAAAATCTCGCAAAAAAATAAAGAATTGATTGTGCAAGCCATTGCAAATATTGCAAAATTTCACAATATTTGATGCACTTTAAACCTTGACAAATCGTCGGAAACCTTTTATGAAAATAATAAGGTTTCATAATGACAAAACAAAAGAATTTACATCAAAAGCTTCCGTTGTCGGACCAGCTTGATGAACTGACGGCAATTTATGAAGATTATCTCAACGTGGTACGACAGCACGAAAGAACGGTGCAGTCGTCTCCCGACGGATTGCTTTCCGTCGATTTGCTGGCTCAGTTTCAAATGTACAAGCTGTATAATGAGAGTTTGCCCGAATTTCCGTGGAACTGGGATTTTATGAATTTCAGCGAAAAACAAGAATTTCAAGATATTATAGTTGACAACAGAGACGCTGATATCAGACATTCATATATTTCATTGCAACATATAAATCCCGATGACAACAATGCCGAGCCGATTCAATTGGTTCCGGACGGATATATGGCATACAGTATAGATATGCAATTACCTTCGATGGTGGAGCGGTATATTATTGTGTATCCGGAAAACGCCACCGTCGGCAGCACAACGTTTTTTATCGACAGTCTTTATAAAGCAACCTACAACAAAGAAAAATATGCCGATATGCCCGTCGGAGATTTTTTCAATCGCCCCAAGGCTCAAACCGAATTCAGAATTCTCATCAATCTGATTAACGCCTGTCGAAAAATGACGAATCCTGATGAAAAGAAATACCACAGACAGCTTATAAAACTATATGCCGAAGAAACAACCTCCCCGTGGGAAAATACCGTTTTGGAAGTATTGGGATTGTTTGCCGAAAAAGTACGTGACATCAGCCGCAAATTATACAATCCGCCGAAAAACACCGATGATTCGGACTATATTGACCAAGCTTTCAAATATGCCGAGAAAAACGGAATGATACCGTCTGCGGCCGATTTTCAGGATTATTTGAACATCAGGCATCTGATGCGCCATCAATGGGATACTAAAGACGGACTCGGTAATTTTTATTTGGAAAAGGCAGATATGAATATCGGAAAACGTGCGGAATACGTGCAATCATATTTACGCTTGTGCGATGACAAAACAATCATTCAACGCTCCAAAGCATATATCGAAATTTTGCATCAGATGCAGCATATTATCGGCCAACTTAAACCCGAATACATTATTCGTGACAATTCCGAGAGCAAAACAAAATTTGCCGAGCGGCTTAAGCAATATCACCGGAAAAATCCCGATAAAGTGCCGGAAGTTGAGCTGAATTGCGCCTTGTCAAGCGATATTGATCAAGCTTTGCGCAAAAATTTGCATAAGATTTTCCCGAATATCAAAATCAAGGAAGAACAAATCGACCAACCTGAGGAATTCGCCGTTTGGGAAGAAGACTACAACCGTCGTTCTTGGTTTTTGCAAACTTATCATTCTTTGGAATGTAAAATGATGACTTATTGCTTTTTACGCGGTGAGGATTTAAATAACAAAAAAACTTGGGATTATTTTTATAATCATAATTTGATTGCGCCGGAAGAACAGCCGATATGGCAAAAATATACAGATTTGCGCAACAATCTCAGTCATAACTTTTATGATGCGACTTTACGGCAGACATTGCGTGACATTGCCGATCCGTTTATTAAAAGTGTAAACAAACTCGAAATTAAAATCAATAATCTCACGCCGATAAGCCAAAAAACGGGACATTATGTTTATACAATGACTCACCAAGACGGACTTCGTGTTACGATTGATTATAAAAATCGCAAGATAGTTCACAGCGTCAAACGACCGACGGAACTTCAACTCAAACAACAGGGAAAAATCGAATTACCGCAGGAAAAACACAAGGATAGAATAAAAGTTAATACCGAAACACCGACCGAAACCTATGGTAACGGTGTTGAATACACGGTATCAAACGGCAAAATCATTTCGTTTAAAATGCCGAGCGGTATAACTCTTAATTTTGAAAAACAGCGCCTCATCTGGCCGAATAACATTCAATTTCATACCAATGCCGAACATTTTAATGTTTTACAAAGCGAAAACTACAAGCTCTTAACCGATAAAAATTTGAGAGTTACGGAGTTTTGGGAAAAAAGACGTCGACAACCGGTACGCGGCGGTGACACTCTGTTGTTGGAATATCGACATCGGGCCTATATCGATACCATCGGCCGCCTGAAGGATTTTTCATTCAAAACGACCGACGGACAAATTATCAAAACCGCTTTTAAACAAACCAAAAACGGCACAAAAATTTCTTTTAATGACGGCACGGTAATTACCTTGCACGGGCAAAGTACGGAAGTATCGTATAACGGCAAAATCTTAAACTACGACAGCCGCCAAGAATTTGCCGCTGCCTATACCGACAAACAACCGCTTTTATCGCAAATTACCAAACACGGTAACGGGCGCTGAAAATACAATCGAAAAAAAACTCCGCCGAAACAGAGTTTTTTTGATACACATACTTTCTGAAAAGCATATCTCCATTTTGTTATTTAGCCGGCTACACCAAACCGTTGCGGCATAATAAGGCATATATCGGTTTATCCAAACCAAGGCGTTTTATCAATACCGACGGACGGCTCTCTATTTGTAAATTACGCTCGCTGACAATATTGCCCTTACGACATTTGAGAACGGCACTCGGCAATTCCGTTTTGCCGATACAAGACGACAAATAGACCCAAGCTTCATCATTATCCGCCAGATTTTCCACTGCCAACCGGCGTGCATACAAATTCAGTGTCAGATCGGCTTTAGAGGCATCTTTGGTCCACGGCGAACCGCCGCCGACGGCACACGCGGTCGAATAAAAATCAACCGCCAGCTTGCGCCCCGTAATTCCACAATCGGCAATACTCGAGTGAACACTGTAATTCCCCGCTCCGTTGACAATAATCCGCGCCGGTTTTGTCCCCAGAACATCGGTAATAAAATTGCTCAAATCTTCCGCCTCAAGCATCGGTATCGCCGCCACCGCCGTTAGAATTTCACTGTTTTCATCAAGGGTGACCTGTGTTTTTATATCCAACCCCAAATTATTGCTTTGACGCGCTTTTTGAAAAAGGGCACGATTAAGTTTACGCGCCAAGTACAACTCACGGTTAAGATTTCCCTCCCCTTGACAGGCGTAGCCGACAAACACACCTTGGTCTCCCCAGCCGTCACGTTCAACACCTTCGGCAATTTCGCAAGATTGGCAACCGACGAGGTTAATCACCTCAATTTTTTGCACATCAATCGCCTTATTGCCCCAAATTGCGGCATAATGCTCATCGTAGCCGATTTCACGCAAGGCGGCTTTCACATAATCGGCATACGGTGCATTTTGCACTTTTGAACAAATTTCACCGCCCAAAACAACCGTGTTGTTTTTTATCATAACTTCAACCGCATAACGCGTTGCCGCGTCTTGTTCGATAAAGCGGTCCAAAATATAGCTGGTAATGTAATCGGCAATTTTATCAGGGTGTCCCAAAGACACGTATTCTGCTGTTTTTATCATATATTTTCTCCTGTTTAGTCCATTTGATGCTGGACAATTCGGTTAAATCCACATTTACGGCATTTTGCAATATTCTCAAACGCCGCAACAGTATCGGTTATAAAGCATTTATTCACATTGTCAAGGTTTATTGTTGTGATTTACCAAAGCCGTGATATAATCGGTGCAAAAGGAGAAAAAAACAATGAAACATATCGGGCTGATGTTTGCAATGGACGCAGAGATGAAATTCTTTGCCTCCATACTTGAGAATTTACAACAACAAACACTTCATCAACGCACATTTTATACCGGTGTTGTCGGCAACAAGATTATTACGGCCGTCATTTCCGGAATGGGTAAAGTCAATGCGGCTCTGTGCACCGCCGATTTGATTGCCGTTTTTAAGGCGGATATAATATTAAATATCGGCATTTCCGGCGGTTTGGATACATCATTGGAAATCGGTGATTTTGTGGTCGGCAAAGATATTGTTTATCACGATGTGTGGTGCGGCAATCCGAATCAATACGGACAAATTCAGAATATGCCGGCAATCTATCACAGTGCGTCGGAATTGGTTGATAAAGTTACACAATATCGGCAGGGTTTGCTTTGTTGCGGCGATTATTTTGTTGAAAAAGCCGAAATGTTACAAGATATTAAAGCTCACTTTCCGGCGGCATTGGCCGTTGATATGGAAAGCGGTGCCATTGCGCAAACCTGTTATTTATACGATGTGCCGCTTCTGACCGTGCGCCAAATCAGCGATGTGCCGGGAAGCGAAAATCACGCCGAGCAATATGCCTCTTTCTGGCAAAATGCGCCGAAACATTCTATGCAAGTATTGCGTGAAATACTGGAGAAACTGTAATGACGGTGAATACTGGAGAAACTGTAATGACGGTGAATACTCGGTCAAATGCAAACGCAAGCGAAAGTTTTTTGAAATTTGCGTTGCAACATTCCACCGTTTGGGCATTTATTATAACGTTCGGCATAATGCTGTTTAACGGCGCATTGTTTTATTATCTCGCGCAAGATGTTCATTATACGGATACGGATTGTTATACGCGTGCACTGCGCATTATTGATTGGCTTGAAGAATACCAATGGTCGGAAAAAATCTTTCCGTATTTTAATCCGCCTCAAGGTTTTGTGCTTCATTTTACGCGGATTTGCGATGTTATCTGGCTGGCTCTGTCTGCACCGTTTTTGCCTTTTATGCCGCTTAAAGATGCCGTTTTTTACGGCGGATTGGCGTTTTCACCGCTGTTTATGGCATTATCGCTGGCTGTAATTTTTTGGGGTATAAAACCTTATCTGCCGACAATGCCGAACAGAAATATCATTTTTGTAATGTTCAGTTTGATTTGCTTATACAATTTCAGCAAACTTTCCGGTACATTTGATTTTACACGGCCGGACCACCACTCCCTGATGGCTTTCGTAATGAGTGCCGGTGTGGCAGTTATCTTACGCAATCATATACGGATTGATTTGCGGTATTTGCTTATTTCTGGTATTCTGTGCGGAATGGGAATGTGGGCGTCGTCGGCAATCGAAGGATTATTTGCGGTCGCCGTGATTTTATCCATATTGGCATTTAATCGCATTTTTTATCGGCACACCGGCAAAGAGTTGATTTATTTTTCTTTGGGGCTGTTTTTAAGCGTAACCGCAGCGTGGTTGATTAACCCGCCTTACGGCGGCTATGCGGAGATTGATATCAATCGTTTATCCGTGGTACACGCCGCCTTGACCGCCTTGATGTTTTTGGCGTTTCTGGCGCTTAATCTCATTAAAACCGAAAACAAATATATTTTGATATCGGCTTTCGGTACCGCGGCCGGTGTGTGTGCCGGCATAATGCTTTTAATTTTCGGTACCGATAATCTTTTTGTGTCTATCTACGACCCTTTTGTGCGGGAAAATTTTGTGCCTTATATCGCGGAAATGGAGCATCAATCACTCTTCGGCTATGAAACACCGGCGTTCTTCTTCGGTGCCGGCACTATGCTCTGGTTGCTCTACAAAGACAAAGGCAGACAAGCTTATGTGACTGATATGTTTATCTTTTTTGTGTGTATCTGTCTTGCAGCACTGATGTATCGACGTTTTTTCCCTTATTATGTCGTGATTTATCAGGTTGTCTGCGGATTGGCTTTGTTTATTCTGGCATACATATCGCAAAAAAGTGATAAACTCAAATGGGTTATGCTGATTTATGTTGTGGTGCCGATTATGTATCTGAACTCGTGGTACGTGGATCCGCCGGCTTATGCAAGCCCGAAACTTAAATCACCTGTTTTGGCAGAAATTTTTGAAGCACCCGAAAAAATGTTTTTTGATAATGTCGATACCGTCGGCGGTCCGTATCACGTCGATATCGAAGGTATCAAGGACAGTCATATAATGTGGTTCACAACCGATGAAAACGAGCTGAAATCTTTATTGAAAAAGCATAATGTTCAAACCGTATATCTGCCGAAAAACGAACGACCGGATTATTATGTTGAACCCGAAAAAAACACAGATAAACTCTACGGTAAAATTATGTGCGATAAAGATATGTATCCGTGGTTGATTAAGCAAGAAGAAGGGGTATATACGGTTGACTATACAAAGTTCTGACCGTTAGAGTGAATTTTGACGCTGTGCTTTTTCAAAAATATTGGCAGCGGCATTATCTTGTTTTTGATTTTTTTGTTCATCAATCAACCCCGAAAGTGTGCGGTCGCGATTTTGCATAATCGAACGCACTTTAGTTTCATCGGTCAGATTTTTACTTTGCCGCCTGCTTTCATTGATGACACGGCGGCTGATTGATTCGTCGTCACGGCTTTTGCGCGCGGCTTCCTGCTGCAATTCTTCTTTGGTTTTGGTTCGTTGTCTGTCTTGGACGGAGATTTTATTTGTAAGCGTATCTTCCGCTTGGCGTTTGGTTCTGTTATTTTCTTCATACACCTTTTGTTTCGGCACTTTCGGATATATTGTTCTGAAGTTGTGATGCCATTGGAAATATACCAAGAACACCGAAGGAAATGCCACTATAAATTGCTGATCAAGCATACGCGTACGTGATGTTTCATACGCATGTGCCGCAAGCAACTTTCTGGTGTGCTCAATAAAACGTTCCATTCGCTTTTTCTTTTTGGAATCCGGTCGACCAAGTCGATATTCACACATTTCAATCAGTCGGTTAATAATCGGGTCACTGTTTCCCATCGCCAACTGACGCAAAATTTTCAGCATCTTCTGCATATTGGCACTTTTGTTCCAAAATGAACGTATGGTTTTGGCGGCAATTCCCTCAAAACCAAGTGCACGTAAATTTTCAAGCCCTCCGCAATTACTTATAATTTCATCTACAAATTCATATATTGCATCCCAATTCATTGCACCGGTCTGCAAAAGCATTTCTTTGCAACGTTCATCATCTAAGCGTTTCAGCATTTCTTTGACCAACGGAAAATCTATCACCGGCACATCTTCACCTTGCAAAAGCAAATAAATCTGTGACGAAGCCGTATCCATAATAAAGTCTCTGATTTCTTCCGTTTCGCCGAACAAAAATGCCTTCAAATACAGATATGTATAAGCCAACAAACTTGAATGAACGGCACGTAACATCCCGATACTTTTCAGCGTTATTTTATATTTATCGCGAAAATCAAGCATCTTTTTAAGACGTTCGTCACCGCTTAGGTTATGCCGAATATATTGATAGCGATACCCGAATTTGCGCATTTGCGTCGGATACATTTTTTTGAAATCGAGCGCCATTCCCCACTCGCGCACCATTGAATAAATCGAAAAAATCGGATCACGCGAATAGCCGGTAATCACTGTTGCCACAACACCGTCATACCCTAAAAAATACGGTTCCATATGTGAGCAAAAGGCATTTTTGCGAAACTCGCTTTCCAACATCAAAATGTACTGATCCACCTCTTCATCAGTCATATTCCAAGAAGAAAAGTCCGCTTCCAAATCACGCGCCAACTGCTTAAAATTAACCTGAGGCACCACCGTGTCGCCGTTATCAATATATTCGGTCACATATTCATCATAATAAATGCTTTGAAACGCATATTCGTTATCATCGTAATACGCCTTAAAATCGCATAAATCGTCATAGATAAATTCTTTGACCTTATCAACAAAAGCCGGCTCATACACTTGTGTTGTCAGATAGTGTATCGCATCATTTTCCAGCTCTTCGCGGCTGTATTTCAAATCGGCAAAACGTAACATTTGCGTTGTCCTTTTTATGCTTATTATGATAAACAAAATTGTATTCAAGTCAAGATGAAAAAAACTTCGGCAATAAAAAAGAGCGCGATTTCTCGCACTCTCTACAGTTTGCAAACTTTATAAAAATATCCGGCTACTTCAAATCAGATGTGCAATGCGGACATTTGGTAGCTTCGATTGCAATTTCGGAACAGCAATACGGGCACTTTTTGGTGGTCGGTGCCGCATTGGCTGCCGCATCAGCCTCTGCCTTAAGCATTTTTGCCTGCAAGGTATTGACTGCCTTAATCAGAATAAACACGGCAAATGCCACAATGATAAAGCTGATAACCGTATTCAAAAATGCGCCGTATTTGATGGAAACGTCTTCATTGAGTTTTAATACCAAATCCGAAAAATCAACTTTGCCTAAAGCCCAGCCTATCGGCGGCATAATCACGTCTTCAACCAAAGAATTTACTATTTTTCCGAAAGCGGCACCGATGATAATACCGACGGCCATATCCATAACATTGCCGCGCATTGCAAATGTTTTAAATTCATTAAAAAAGTTTTTAATCATAATTTTAAGTTCCTTTCTATCGATAAATTGGAAAATCGCGGCACAGCGCCACAATTTTTTGTTTTGTTTGAGCAATCACCTCATCGGCATTGCCCGATTGAGCCAACGCGTCAATCACATCACCGATGCAATTTCCGATCAGTTCAAATTCTCTCTCTTTAAATCCGCGTGTCGTACCTGCCGGAGTCCCCAAACGCACCCCCGAAGTTACACGAGGCGGCTGCGGGTCAAACGGAATCGCATTTTTATTGCAGGTAATATTTGCCTTTTCCAGTGCCGTTGTCACCACATCACCGGTCAGCCCTTTCGGTCGCAAATCGACCAGCACCAAGTGTGTATCGGTACCGCCGGAAACAAGTGCCAAACCGCGTTTGACCAATGTTTCGCCGAGTATTTTTGCATTTTTTAATACCTGCGCGGCATATTCCTTAAACTGCGGCGTTAAATCTTCATTAAAACAAACAGCTTTGCCGGCAATAACGTGTTCAAGCGGACCGCCCTGCGTTCCCGGAAAAACGGCTGAATTAACCTTTTTGTAAATCGTTTCGTTGTTCGTCAAAATCATACCGCCGCGCGGACCGCGTAAGGTTTTATGGGTTGTAGTTGTTACCACATCAGCCCATTGCAACGGATTCGGATGCACCCCGCCGGCAACAAGTCCGGCAAAATGGGCCATATCCACCATCAACCACGCGCCGACTTTATCCGCAATTTTACGAAAACGAACAAAATCTATCTGCCGCGGATACGCCGAACCGCCGGCAATAATCAGACGCGGTTTATATTCAAGCGCCATTTGTTCGACCGCATCATAATCAATAAGTCCCGAATCCCGACAAACACCGTATTGCACGGCATTAAACATTTTTCCCGAAAGCGAAACGCTCGAACCGTGTGTCAAATGCCCGCCGGCATCAAGGCTCATCCCCATCAATGTGTCTCCGGCCTGAAGCAAAGCCACATACACCGCCATATTTGCCTGAGAACCGGAATGTGGCTGCACATTGACATATTTTGCGCCGAAAAGTTTTTTCGCACGTTCTTGGGCAAGTGTCTCGATTTCATCAATAAATTCACAACCGCAATAATAGCGATGCGCCGGATATCCTTCGGCGTATTTGTTTGTCAGAATCGAGCCTTGCGCCTCCATAACCGCCTTTGATACAATGTTTTCGGAAGCAATCAATTCCACCTGCTCTTGCTGCCGTTTCAGCTCTTTGTCAATGATAGCCGCAATATCAGGATCCTCGTTTTGTAAATTTTGTTCAAAATCCATTTCCTACTCCGTTTCTTCTATTTTATCCAACCGGCGCTGATGCCGTCCGCCTTCATACGACGTTTGCAGAAAAATATCAATGCGTTTAATCACTTCATCAACAGACATTGTACGGCCGCCGAACACAATAACATTAGCGTTGTTATGTGCTTTTGCCAAGCGTGCCGTCTCCGCAGAATACAACAATGCGGCGCGAATCCCCTTATGGCGATTGGCGGCAATCGAAATACCGATTCCGGTGCCGCAAATCAGAATCCCCAAATCCGCTTGTTTTTTCAAAATTGTTTGTGCCATCAGATGAGCATAATCCGGATAATCAACCGAATCTGCCGAGAATGTGCCCAAATCAGCCATATTGAGTGCAGCATAATGTTTTTTCAGTGCTTCTTTCAACTCAAATCCGCCGTGATCGGCCGCAATTGCTATTTTCATCATCATCTCCGTAAAATTTGCTTAACTATATAATAAATAAGTAAAAAATTACCACAAAAAACACTGTTTTGCACAGGCAAAAATAAAAAAATGCAAAAATATAAAAAAAAGTATTGACGTTTTGCAAAAAATAGATATAAATGTTTTTTGTTGAGTTAGTTTGATACTCCACGGTAGCGAACTGGCCGGTTGGCAGAATGGCTCATGCAGAGGACTGCAAATCCTTCTATATCGGTTCAATTCCGGTACCGGCCTCCAAAATATTCCGACTTAGCTCAGCGGTAGAGCAATCGGCTGTTAACCGATTGGTCGTTGGTTCGAATCCGACAGTCGGAGCCAAAAATAGAACAAAGCCTTGTTTTTACGAGGCTTTTTCTTTTATGAAAATCGCAAAAATCA
>JAFVBL010000039.1 GCA_017479985.1 Alphaproteobacteria bacterium
TATAATCATCTGATTAACGATTCAGCAAAGAAAAAAATGGTAGCTGTTACTGCTTGTATGCGGAAAATCCTTATTATCTTAAACGCTAAATTAAAGGAGATTAATTATGCCTGTTTATAATTTTTTTAAGTGGGTTGATTGGATATCAAATCTTGCAAAACTTTTGAAGAAGTGAAAACGTTGGTTGAAAATTATATTGATTATTATAATAATGAGCGTAGTCAGTGGAACTTAAACAAAATGACACCGGCGCAACGCCGATGCCTTTTATTAAATCCATCCTGATGAACTTTTACCTCATAGGGGTATTTCTACTTTCTGGGGTACAGTTCATTTTAATGGGGGATTTTATTTTTTTTATGGTGCAAGCGGGCGGACTCGAACCGCCTGCCTACTTCTTAGGAGGAAGTCGCTCTATCCTGATGAGCTACGCCTGCAATGTTTCCATACATAAAACTATTTATCTTAAAACGCAAGAATTATTTGGAATGGGATTGAAAAATATCACCTTATTAAACAATTTAAACCGGAATAAAAAAACGATATTGTATAAAGATATTGATTGCGATTGTTATAACATTATAGCCGATATGTCGTATTTCGGAATATATTGACGAATTTATACACTTTTTTTTGAAATATAACAATTTGATTTTACTATGTTTTATGCAAAATATTCGGAAAAAGTGAAAATAATGCTTGTCAAACGGGATATTTTTGTGTAAATGAAAAAACACAGGCGGTTTCGTCTGAAAAATTTGTTTTAATTTTATGAGGTTAATTTATAATGAGTGATACCGCAGAACGCGTAAAGAAGATTGTCGCAGAACGCTTGGGCGTTGATGAATCTAAAGTTGTTGAAACAGCAAGCTTTATTGATGATTTGGGTGCTGACAGCTTGGATACAGTTGAATTGGTTATGGCTTTTGAAGAAGAATTCGGTTGCGAAATTCCGGATAAAGCTGCTGAAAAGATTCTGACTGTTAAAGACGCTATCGATTATCTTTCTAAAAATGCGTAAGTCGTAAGGCTTTATTTAATTAAACTCGCTACGTTTTTAACAGCGAGTTTTTTTAATAACTGAAAATGAGGTTTATATATGAGAAGAGTTGTTGTAACCGGCTTGGGCGTTGTTTCGCCGTTCGGGCGCGGTGTGGACTATAACTGGGAATGCCTGATGCAGGGAAAATCCGGCATTCGTAAAATCGAAAATATCGACTTGAAAGATATTCCGGTCACAATCGCCGGACAAGTGCCGTTTGGTGAAGGTGAACACGAATTTAATCCGGATACCGTTATGGCGCCGAAAGATCAACGCAAAGCCGATAAGTTTATTTTGTATGGCATTGCGGCAGCAAATGATGCTCTGAAAGACGCCGCCTATGAGCCGACAGAGCTGAGTGAAGAAGAACAATGTCGTGCCGGTGTTATGATGGGTTCGGGAATCGGCGGTTTGAATAATATCTATGAAAATTCGATTTCGTTCCACGAAGTCGGAATTAAGCGGATTTCGCCGTTTTTTATTCCGTCCTGCCTGATTAACCTGATTTCGGGGACAGTTTCGATAGATCATTCTCTGCGCGGTCCGAATCACGCTTGTGTAACCGCTTGTTCGACGGGAACCCACGCTATTGGTGATGCGGCGCGTATTATTGCAATGGGTGATGCCGATGTTATGGTTGCCGGCGGTGCGGAATCGGCGGTGAATGTGCTCGGTCTTTCCGGATTTGCCCGTATGCGTGCAATTACGGCAGAATTTAATGATACGCCGGAAAAAGCATCACGTCCGTGGGATAAGAAACGCAGCGGTTTTGTGATGGGTGAGGGGGCTGGTGCCGTCGTGTTGGAAGAACTGGAACACGCCAAGGCACGCGGCGCGCATATTTATGCCGAAGTCGTGGGTTATGGTATGAGCGGTGATGCGCATCATATGACTGCGCCTTGTCCTGACGGCGACGGTGCTTATCGCGCGATGAAAATGGCCTTGAAACACGCTGAGGAACACGGTGTGGAAGTCGGAGATATTAACTATGTAAACGCGCACGGCACGTCAACGCCGCTCGGTGATTTGGGTGAGGCTCAAGCCGTTCGCCGCTTGTTTGGCGATAAGCTCGGCAATATGTCGATGTCGTCCACAAAATCGGCAATCGGGCATCTTTTGGGTGCAGCCGGTGCGGTTGAAGCTGTTTATACGGTTAAGGCGATAGTAGAACAAACTTGTCCGCCGACACTGAATTTGGAGGAGCCGGAGGAGGCTGTTGCCGATATGGATTTGGTACCGCTTAAACCGAAGAAAAAGCCGATTAAAGCGGCAATGTCAAATTCATTCGGATTCGGCGGAACCAACTCGTCGATTATTTTCAAGAAATACGAAGATTAACGACGGGGACGGTAATGTTAAAAAAAGTACTGTTGACCTTGCAAATAATGTTTGTGTTATTTGTGGCGGCAACAGTACTTTTGTATTTTAAAGCGGTTGATGTGATTCAAACGCCGCATAAGGTTGATGAACCGAAGATTATTCAAATATCAAACGGCGAATCGCTGACATCAATTGCACGGAATTTGAAAAAAAATAATTTAATCGAAAATGAATTTTATTTTATTTTATACTCAAAAATCAATAAAGTATATCCAAAAGTTAAAGCTGGAGAGTATTTGATTGAAAAAGATATTTCTTTACGGCAATTAGCTGATTTGTTGACAAGCGGTAAAGTATATTTGCGTAAAATTACATTTGCCGAAGGATTGACGGCACGTGAAATTTCGGATATTTTATATGCCGAGAATTTGCTTGAAGGTGATTTTAAGGTACTGAAAGAAGGCGAATTTCTACCGGAAACATATACTTTTTCACGAGGTACGCAGCGTCAGAAAATCGTTGCACAGGGAATTGACGCAATGCAGAAGATTTTAGATCAGGCGTGGCAGGAACGCGATGCGGATTTACCTCTGAAAAACAAAGAAGAACTGCTGATTTTGGCATCAATTGTCGAAAAAGAAACCGGCGTGGCAACAGAACGTCCGCAAGTGGCATCGGTGTTTGTGAATCGCCTTAAAAGAGGTATGCTTTTGCAAACAGACCCGACAGTGATTTATGCCCTTACACAAGGACGGCAGGATTTGGGACGGGCTTTAACCCGTCGGGATTTGACTGTTGACAGTCCGTATAATACATACAAATATGCCGGTTTGCCACCGACACCGATTTGTTCTCCGGGAGCGGCATCAATTAAGGCGACCGCGCATCCGGATAAGACGCCGTATCTTTATTTTGTGGCGTCAGGCAACGGCGGACATAATTTTGCTCGCACATTACAAGAACATAATATAAACGTTCGAGAATATAAAAAACATCGCTAAGAGCGGTTTAATCCGCGAGGGCGGTGGTTGTTTATTTGGCATTATTCGGTTCAATTCAATTCTGATAAAACTACATACAAAAAAGCACCCTTTCGGGCGCTTATAAAAGGTTCTACGTCGAAGGTAGGGGCAAAGAGTAGTTGCCTAAAGCTTATAAAAGTATATAATCGTTTGACCAAAAACAATTTTAGGGAGAACTACTCAATGCTTAAAGACGATATTATCACAAAAAATGCAAACATCAATATA
>JAFVBL010000014.1 GCA_017479985.1 Alphaproteobacteria bacterium
AGATGAGGAAAAAATCAAACATTATGTAGAGTTTCAAGGACGACAGGATTTAGGTCAGCTCCGACTGGAGCTGTAACGAAAAGGCTCTCCAAAGAGAGCCTTTTCTATAGAACCCCCAGTTTACTGGGGGATATCTATTTACGGTATGATTTTGCATAGCCACTTAAGCAACCGAATAATGCCCATTTTTGCCGCTGAATTATGTGCCGAAACATTTTTTCGACCGGCAATTTCTTTTTTATTTTTATGATAATATTCATACGCCTTCAGCAACATTTCTTCATTTTTCAAAGTTGGTTGAAAACCGAGCTTTTGCTTGATTTTTGAGGTCTCAAACACAAAATTTGATGCAATCATTTTATATTGATACGGACCGAGCGGGGACAAATGAAGCCAAAAACAAATTTTCATTGCCAGAATCATCGGCCATTTCGGAAAATGCAGCAAACGTGATTTTGAATCGGAGTGCTCAATGACATAAGTATAAACATCATTAAACGATTTAACATCATCGGAGCCGATATTGAATACATCGGAATATTGTGCATCAAGCGCCAACTCAAAGGCTTTTGCCAAATCTTTGGCATAAATAAACTGATACACATTTTCACCATCACCGACCATCGGTAATTTGCAGTTTTCATCAATAAATTCAAACAAAATTGCCAGCAGACCGAGTCTTCCCTCGTCCATAATCGTCGGCGAGCGAAAAACGATACTGTTAATTTTGTTTCTGTGCGCCGACAATATTTTTTCGCATTCCCATTTGGATTTGCCGTAAATTTCCTGTGGGTCGGGCATTTCTTCTTCGGTTACCGGTGTATCAAAATTTTTAGCCCACAAACAATTGGAGGATATAAAAATAATTTTATGAATATCGTATTTTTCTGCCGTTTCACATATAATTCGTGTACCGTCCACATTTGAATGCCACAGATTTTTTAAATCCGACTTAACGTGTGCCAACAGTGCGGCACAATGAAATATGGCATCAAACCGATGCGCAGCACACAGTTTATCCATCAATACCTTATCACAAATATCTCCTTGAATGGCCGTAAAATTTTTATGTTTGAAGTCGTCGTAAACCAAATCGACACTGACACATTCCGCACCTTTATCCAAAAAATATTTCTTCAAAATCGAACCAAAGAAACCGGCGCCGCCCGTAATCAAATATTTTGCCATTACAATCTCCTTATCCGGTTTGATTGTATCTGATGAAAAGCGGCTTGTCCAGTTTAAAATCCGTTATAAAAAACGTCGTGCAAATTCGAATTTATCAATACCGTTAATCAAATTGATTTTTTCATTTTGCAAAATCAGCGGCAACTCAACCGACACAAATGTACTGCGTTTATCGGCATTATCAACAAACGCCGTAATATTGCCGGAAGCAGACATAATAAAACGTTTGGAAGCAATCGCCCAAACTTCCATCAACTCGGCAGCCGGACTGTCATTGCCGGTTTCCAAACCCAACGCCATCAGTTTTTTACCGCAAACCGTATCATCAAGCAAATAACTTCCGCTATGTTCGGCAATATATTGATGTGCCGCTCGTTTATTGCTGTCGGTCGGCTGATAGCTGATGCTATACAGCACCACACTGTTTTCAGGGGTTGCAACATCTTCCGTTTCGGCAATTTGCCGTGCAAACTCAAGCATATTCATTCTTCAATCGCAGTGATTATGCCTGAGCTTGTTCCGCAACCGGCTTATTTTTACGTACATACGGCCGCCGATGTGGCTTTTTTTCGCCTTTTTCGGCAGCAATATCCTGTGCAGTTTCAATATTTTCCGCCGATATTTCTTTTGCGGGTTCGCTTACTTCAACAACCGTAAAATTGCGGCGGCGTCTGACTTTCGGCGTTTGTGTATTTTCCGCATCGGATACCGGTGTTTCCATTGTCGACTGCGGCTGAACCGGTTCGGCACTTTGAGTTTCCACCAATCCGTTATCGGCGGCAGGTGTTTGTTCCTGCACCGTATTTTCTGCAGATACATTGGTGCCGTTAGCATTTTGATTTTCGCGTGATTGATATTTGCGTTCGTTAATTTCCGTTACAATTTTACGATAATGTTCGGCATATTGGCGAAAAACCTCCATACCGACATAGTCACCGTTGTTTTGAGCTTCTTTTGCCAGTTCATTATAACGTTTAATCAAATCCAATGCCGTACCGCTGCATTTTCCGGCAGGCGACACACTGTCAAACTTATAGTTCAAAGAATACACGGTATTTCCGCGAAACTTATTGTTATTATTGATTTTTTTCATTTAAATCCATTCAAATTCAGCTGGTTTTCTGTTTTTACGGGGCGACTGAAAATGCCCTACATTTTTTATATACTAACTTTTTTCGGCTTTGGCAACCTATTTTTGCAAAATTACACAACGCGGTATACGATTTAAGTCTGATGCAATTTCAACAAGCCTGAGTTTTTGCCGTACAAAGAGTTCCGCAATTGCTTGCGCTTGTCCGATACCGGCCTCAATCAATATAAAGCCGCCATCAGTTAATAAATCCGGCGTTAATTCGGCAATACGCCTGTAGCTGTCAAACCCGTCCGCACCGCCGTCCAATGCCCACATCGGGTCATAATTTTTCACTTCCGGCGCCAATGATACAATATCCGTACTCGGAATATATGGCGGATTCGTAACGATAATATCGGACTTTTTCCCGATTTTTGCCGTAAAATCAGGTTCAAACCAATCGGCAGCCACAAATTTTATACGCGCGCACAAACCTAACTTTTCGGCATTTTTTTGCGCAATTTCCAAGCTTTTTACCGATTTATCCGCCGCTATACCGCTTATCTCGGGCTTTTCGAGTAAAATCGATTCGATGATGCAGCCGCTTCCGGTACCCAAATCCAAAATCGTCCGTGCCGTATCCGGTATATATTGCAGCGCCTTTTCCACCAGTATTTCCGTATCCGGACGCGGCGACAAAACATCGGTATTTACAATAAAATCGGCTTTATAAAATTCACGATGTCCCAAAATCTTATCAAGCGGCTTGTGCCGCAAGCGTTCATCTAACATCTGTTGCAATTTTTGCTGTTCCGTCGGGCTTAATTTTGTATTTGAATATATGTCCGATGGAATACGATTTGTTGCTGCGGCAATCAGCAAACGCGCTTCCAAACGCGGACTTTCCGCACCGAAAGCGCTCAGTTGCCGCACAATCTCCGTAAAATCATTCATCTGCTATTCCGCCGCCATTGAATGTTTAACCTCGGCGGAGAGTTTTTCAAACGCGCGTTTCTCAATTTGACGTACCCGCTCGCGGCTGATTTGGAATTTCTCGCCTATTTCATCAAGTGTTTCCGGCGTATCCGTCAACATTCTGTTTTTAACAATATATTGTTCGCGGTCATTCAACTTATTCATTGCCTGCAGCAGAATCCGGCGTTTCAATGCAGCTTCTTCCTTGCGTGCATAATTTCCTTCAATATTCTGTGTTTTATCCGCCAGCAAGTCGATTGCCTCCACCGAGTCCTCATCTTTGCCGACCGTCACATTGAGTGAGCTGTCACCGCCGATGCGCCGATTCATCTCAACCACATCACGTTCGTCAACAACCAATTCGTTTGCAATTTGCTTCACAATCTTCGGTTCAAGCTCCTTATTGTCATAAATACCGAGGCGCGCTTTGATACGTCCCAAATTATAAAATAACTTTTTCTGCGCCGCCACCGTACCGATTTTGACGAGCGACCACGAACGTAACACAAAATCATTCAGAGCCGCCTTAATCCACAACATTGCGTATGTTGACAAGCGCACATTTTTACTCATATCAAACTTTTTAACCGCTTGCATCAGCCCGATATTTGCTTCCGAAATCAAATCTGCCGTCGGCAAACCGTATCGCCGATATGTCAACGCAATTTTGACAGCCAAACGCAAATGCGAGGTAATCAGTTTTTGTGCTGCCTGCAAATTGCCTTTTTCTTTAAATTCGCGTACCAAATCGATTTCTTCTTCCGCACTCAAAACCGGAAACTGCCTTATTTGCTCCAAATAGCCGCGTAACCCGTCTTCTTCAACAACAACAGGTAAATTTGATTTATTTTCATAAACAACAATTTCTTGACGCGTGCTCATTTTCTACCAATTATAAATAAAGGTTGCATCTTCCAAATTTTCCGGCGAAATGGCTAAATTTGTCACCACAACTTTATAATATGTAATATACGGATAAATCAATACATATACATCTTCAAAGCGCTTTGAGTTGTTGTGTTTACTCACGCACATACGATAAATCTCACGCCCTTCGTTCATCTTCAGATGCATTGCAGCGGCAGACGCATCAAAACTGTTTTTCAATGCATCTTCCTTAATTTCTTCAAACCGGCTGAGATTTCTTATCAGCAAAAGTTGCGCCCGCCGTTCCGGTACTGTTTTGGCACTCTGATTCTGAACATACTTATAAATAAATTCTCCGACTTGCTTCCACAAATTCGGCTCAGAGCATAAAAGTTCCGGTTGACTGTTTTTATCGTCTTCATTAAATTCAAAACCGGCGTTTTCTTCCTGCATTTTTTCCGCATCCGACATTGTTCCTGCAAGAGGCTTGATTTCCGCCCCGTCATAAAGATCATCTTTTTCCGCAGGCAACTTTTTGATTTTTATGAAATCAAACCTCGGAAGATGATCCGGCGAATCGCTTTGCACCGTTTCAACCGCATCGGCAGAATCTGTTTCTGCCGCATAAGCCTGAACCGCAAGGACTGTCACAAATATTGCCAAACAAATAAATCGGAATTTTTTCATTTTATATCCTTAAAATGCAACTGACTTCGGTGTCCGCGGGAAAGGTATCGTATCCCGAATATTGGTAATTCCCGTCACAAGCATCATCATACGTTCAAAGCCCAAACCGAAACCGGCGTGCGGTACCGTGCCGTATTTACGCGAATCAAGATACCAATCATAATTTTTGATATCCATACCCAAATCTTTGATTTTTTGCACCAGAACATCGTAGCGGTCTTCACGTTGCGAACCGCCGATAAGTTCACCGATTCTCGGAACCAAAACGTCCATTGCAGCAACCGTCTTGCCGTCATCATTGAGGCGCATATAAAAGGCCTTGATTTCTTTCGGATAATCGCGCACAATCACCGGACGCTTAAAATGTTCTTCAGCCAAATAACGTTCGTGTTCGGTTTGCAAATCAATTCCGTATTCCGGCGTATATTCAAAGTTTTTGCCGGATTTTTGCATAATTTCAATCGCTTCGGTATAGGTAATGCGCGCAAAACCGTTTTCCACGATATTGTTCAGCGTTTGTTTTAAAGTCGGGTCGATAAATTTTTCAAACAAATCCAAATCATCGGCGCAATTTTCCATAATATCCTTAACCAAATAGCGCACCATATCTTCCGCCAAATCCATATCGTCGTTGAGGTCGGCAAAAGCCATTTCTGGCTCAATCATCCAAAATTCGGCAGCGTGCCGCGGTGTGTTGGAATTTTCGGCGCGAAAAGTCGGACCGAATGTATAGATATCGCCCAAAGCGCAAGCATACATTTCGCCGTTGAGCTGACCGGAAACAGTCAGACGCGCTTCTTTACCGAAAAAGTCTTTACCGTAATCAATTTCACCGTTGGGCAATCTCGGCGGATTCTTCAAATCAAGCGTTGTCACCTGAAACATCTCTCCGGCACCCTCACAATCGGAAGCCGTAATCAGCGGCGTATGCACATAAGCAAAACCGCGTTCTTGAAAAAACTTATGAATGGCATAAGAAAGCCGCGAGCGCACCCGAAAAGCCGCCCCGTATTTATTGGTACGCGGACGAAGATGAGCCACCGTGCGCAAAAATTCATCACTCATACCTTTTTTCTGCAACGGATAATCGTCCGGTGCAATACCGTAAATTTCCACATTTTCGGCCTTGATTTCATATTTTTGTTTGCCGCCGGCAGATTCAATCAACGCACCGGTGATTGCCACTGACGAACCGGTTGTCAGTTTTTTGATTTCATCATAGTTATTGAGGGTATTATTGGCAATAACCTGAATATTTTTCAAACACGACCCGTCATTCACTTCAATAAATGAAAAATCTTTTGAATCGCGTTTTGTTTTCACCCAGCCTTTAACCAAGACTTCGGTAATTGTCTGCTCGGAAGCCAATAATTGTTTAATTTTAGTTCTTTTCAACATTTTTCCCTCTTTTAAGTTTAAGAATCCAAATCTTATGCACTATATAACATTGATATTTAATTGTCCAGTCTTGACAATCAAATTGTTATGGATAATTATGTATATAGTTAACTTTTAGGAGATACGCAATGAAAAAAGCAATATTATTCGCCGTTCCGGTTATTTTGGCTGTTGCGGCTTGCGCACCGAGAATCGGCAGCAACGATTACGACTACGGCTCGGTTCGTCAGGCAAGTAACGGTTTTCCGTGCACGGTTATGTCTGTTCGCCAAGTAAATGTCAACAGTGATGATAATTCTATGGGCACGATGCTTGGCGGTGTAGCCGGCGGTGTGGCCGGTTCTACCATCGGACACGGACGCAGTGCCAACACATTAGGCGCAATCGGCGGTGCGGCTGCCGGTATGTTGCTCGGCAACTTGGCTCAAGATTCAATGATGAGTCAAGGCGGCTATGAATATGTGGTACGCACCGACAGCGGGCAGATTTACAGTGTCACACAAGGCACGGATACGCTTTTGTCCGCCGGTCAGAGATGTATGCTCATCAACGGTGCACAGTCAAGAATTATTCCATATTACTGATAATACCGAGTCATTTTATCAAGCCGTTGAATTTCAAACTCAGCGGCTTTTATGTGTGAAAAAATATAAAATTAACACCATTGCAAAAAATACTGTTAAAACAAATTTAAAACGGAACGGAGATTCCAAAAATAAAAACGGAACAGTAGAATATCTCAAACGAGAGGTATTCTATGGAAAAGAACGAGTTAAAGAAGTACAAAAATATCATAAATAATGTTTAAGTATCAGGGAAGCTTCCCTGATAC
>JAFVBL010000015.1 GCA_017479985.1 Alphaproteobacteria bacterium
AAGAGTGTCCCACCCGATCCCATTCCGAACTCGGACGTTAAACCTCTTATCGCCTATGGTACTTTGTCTTAAGACACGGGAGAGTCGGTAGCTGCCGGTTCTTCTGATTACTACTCCTTGTTTATTGTTTTATTTTTATAGTTTATAAAAACACCTTGTTTATGGTATCCCTCTAAATAAGGTGTTTTTTTGTATCCTCATTGTTTTAATTTATTCAATAAAACTTTTACTATATCTTATTTATGAAATTATTGACATTACTTGGTCTTTTTTAATAAAAAATTTGCGAATTGACGATATAATAGCGCATAATATGGGATAATTGTGTTCAATAAATGCAACAAAAGGGTGAAAAATGTTGATGTTTGCGTTTTCAACGGCAGTTTTTTCAACGGTAATGTGGTTAATTTATGCCGTGATGTTTGTGCGCGCCAATTTGGCTGATACAACATTGTTGGAGCAAGACGGTACGACAATGTTGACACTGTTGGCAATTGTTATTTTGCCGATTCTGACGGTTTGGATGGTGTTCGGTTATTTAAATCAGTTTTTGATTAACCGTATTATGAACAGAAAACAGAGCGAATTATTGGTGCAATTACAGAAAAATCAGGATTATACCGATTTGGTTGTGCGCGTGATGTTAGATGCCGAACACGAAATAAAAGACGGTTTTGTGCTCAATAAATTTGATGTGTTTATCAGTGATATGAACGAGACGTTGAGTGAGATTATTCAACGTTGCAATATTGCCTCATCGGCACAGCTTGAGCAGTTGTGGCAGCGTGTACAGCGCGGAGAAAAATGGTCACTCGGGAAAGCAATTTTGGATGCCAGTAAAAATCAGAACACTTTTGATGCGTGGGTGCGTGAAAAAGCTAATCGCGATAAGGTATTTCGCGGTTCGTTGTTGGAATTTTGCTCACGCTATCAGAGCCTGTTGATGATGCTTGAAAAGCACGACCGTGATAAGATTTTCCTGAAGATAATTGAGAGTGGGGTGTTTGGTAAAGTTTATTCGATAATTGCACCGCTCAGTGACGGTATCAAAGATTTACGTGCGACAACAAATACACAAAATATATCTCAGACGCAGCCTGAAAAACGTACGAGTGATTATGCTTCGGTGTTGAAATTGGCCAGTATGGAGGAGCCGAAAGCGCCGGAAAGTATTATGAATGTTGATAAAAATGATGAAGAACCCGAAGAACAGGCAAATGACGAGGAGGTATATGAGGAATATGCCAAACGTCCGTCGTTTTTTGAACGCCTAAATCCGTTTCGCAAACCGGAACCGGAATCGCCGTTTATGCTTGATGATGAGCCGGATCCGTTCTTTCAGGCATTACATAAGGGGTTTCAGGGCGGCAATGTAAAAGAAGATGATATTGAGCCGTCGTTCGGTACGGAAAATGCTGTTGAGGAACAGTTGTCTCAGCTTTCGGCGCAACGAGAACCGGCATCAATGTTTGCAAATACAAATGCGACGGAAACATCATCTGCTGCATCATTCGGACATTCTCAGAATATTTTAAACAATTTGCGTGCGACAAATGAAAATCGTGCAAGTTCTGTAATTTCACAGTCGCAACAGCCGGTGCCGGCAGTATCGCAAGCGCGGCGGGAGCCTGATTTGGGAACAACGGTTAATTCTGCGGCGCCGGCGGTAAAAACGGTTGCGGCAGAAGAAAAAGACGAAGATTTGGTTTATCCTTTCGGCGGTTGGACAGATGAGAGCAATTATCACGGCTAGTTTGTTTTGGCTTTGCGGTATCGGTGCAGTGCAGGCTGAAATTATCGACAGAATAGCCTTATACGGCACTGCGAAATACAACAGCGGTTTTCAGGCATTTGAATATGTAAATCCAGCGGCGCCGCAAGGCGGAAAAATTGTGTTGCCGGCATACGGTACGTTTGATAATTTCAATCCGTATATTTTTAAGGGAGTGGCGGCGACTTTTGTTGCCGGTTTGAGCTTTGAAACGCTTGGCACATCGCCGACTGACGACCCGTTTACGGTGTATCCGCTTTTGGCCGAAAAGTTTGATATGCCGAAGGATAAATCGTACGTCGGTTTTATTTTGAATCCAAAAGCGACGTTTTCTGACGGAACACCTGTAACGGCTGATGATGTGGTGTTCAGCTTCAAGGCGATTACGGAAAAGGGTTCGCCGATTTATCGAATGTATTATGCCGATGTGGACAGAGTGGAGAAAATCAGCGAGCGGGAAGTGCGTTTTTATTTTAAAGAAGGCACAAACAATAAGGAATTGCCGATGATTTTAGCGCAGTTTGCGATTTTTTCAAAAAAAGATTGGGAAGGTCGTGAATTTGATAAGCCGACATTACAAGTGCCGCTTGGCAGCGGACCGTATGTTGTCAAGGATTTTCAGGTCAATAAATATGTTGAATTGGTAAAAAATCCTCAATATTGGGGAAAAGATTTGCCTTCGCAGCGTGGATTTTATAATTTTGACATCATTCGCTATGATTATTATCAGGACACGACAGTGACTTTGCAGGCTCTGTTTTCGGGTGATATTGATGCTCGGGAAGAATATATCGCCAAAATTTGGATGACGGGCTATGATAATGATTTAATTAAATCCGGTGCGATTAAAAAAGAAAATATTGAACATAACAATCCGGCAATTTTGCAAAACTTTGCTTATAATGTGCGGCGCGATAAGTTTAAAGACAGAAGGGTGCGTAAGGCGATTGATTTGGCATTTAATTATGAATGGGCAAACGAAAAGCTGTTTTACGGGCAATATAAGCGGTTGTTCAGTTATTTTACAAATACCGGTATGGAAGCGACCGGTTTACCGGAAGGACGCGAACTTGAAATTCTGGAACAATATCGCGATAAGTTGCCGCAAGATGTATTCACCGAGCCTTATGAACTGACGGTGAACGAAGATATTTACGATGCGCGTGAGAACTTAAAAAAGGCGGTTAAGCTGCTTAAAGATGCCGGATATGATTTTGTTGACGGCAAAATGACAAACCTTAAAACGGGAGAACCATTGGAGCTTGAAATTTTGAGCAATTCGGCAAACGGGGCAACCTTTACAAAGGTAATGTTACCGTTTATCGAGAATTTGCGCAAAATCGGGATTAAGGCGGTGTTTCGTAATTTGGAGGTCAATATTTTCAAAAATCGGCTTGATAATTTTGATTTTGATATGGCGATTGTATCATATCGAGTGTCACAAATGCCGGGTAACGAACAGCGTGATTATTGGGGAAGTGCGTCGGCGGATATTGCGGGCAGCAATAACATCATCGGGATACAAAATAAAGTTGTCGATGATTTGATTAAAGGCTTGGTTTCGGCGCAGGAAAAAGAAGATTATGTGGCGTACGTGAAAGCGCTTGACCGCGTTTTGCTGCACGAAAATTATATGATTTTTCAATGGTATTCACCGTATTCTCGGGTGGCATACCGCGATAAATTCGGACAACCGGAAACAGATATAAAGGTCGGTTTTCAACCGTTTACGTGGTGGATAAAGGAGAAATAATATGCGGCGCTATATTCTAAAACGGCTGATGCTTATTCCGCTTACTTTGTGGGGAATTATTACGGTTAATTTTGCTATAATTCAGCTTGCGCCGGGCGGACCGGTTGATTATGTTTTGGCGCAATACCGCGGTATGAATACCGATGCAAAATCACAGATTACGGGTACGGCGGAGGTGAATAATGCGCGTGCCAACAGCGGCAATAATTCTTCGGCATCATCAAAATATGTGGGAGCGCAAGGAGTTCCGGAAGATTTGATTAAGGCATTGGAGGAGCAATTCGGATTTGATAAGCCGTGGTATTATCGTTACGGCAAAATGATTAAGGACTATTTGTGCTTTGATTTCGGCAAGAGTTATTATCGCGATAAGACAATTCTGGAACTGATTGAAGAACGTTTACCGGTATCTGTTTCGCTCGGACTGTGGTCAACATTGATTATTTATTTGATTGCCATTCCGCTCGGTATTCGCAAGGCACAGAAAGACGGTTCAAAGTTTGATACGATTACCTCATTTATGATTGTGGTCGGTTCGGCAATGCCGGTGTTTTTGCTGGCGGTATTTTTTATTGTGTTCTTTGCCGGCGGTGTTTATTGGCAATGGTTTCCGCTCAGGGGATTGGTGTCTGATAACTGGGACGGTTTGAGTTTAGGCGCGCAAATTCTGGATTATTTCAAGCATATTACTTTGCCGGTGCTGACGATTGTTATCGGCGGTTTTGCCGGTTTGACGATGCTGACCAAAAATTCGTTTCTTGATGAAATAAACAAGCAATATGTGTTGACGGCGCGAGCCAAAGGCGTACCGGAAAATAAAATTCTTTACGGACATATTTTTCGTAATGCGATGCTGATTATTATTGCCGGATTTCCGTCACTTTTGATTAAAATGCTGTTTACCGGCTCGTTGTTGATTGAAGTTATTTTTTCGCTCAACGGATTGGGTTTGCTCGGTTATGAAGCTATTACAACGCGTGACTATCCGGTTGTGTTCGGCACACTTTATATTTTCGGATTGCTCGGTTTGGTTTTGAAGCTCATCAGCGATTTGACTTATTCGCTTGTTGACCCGCGTATTAACTTTGAAAGCGTCAGTGCATAAAAAAAACGGTACTTATGGCAAGTACCGTCCGTTTTAATCAATGTTTCTTTAGAAAAATTTCAGAACCATAACACAATCGCTGCCATCGCAAGTGCAGGCATCAGTTACCGTATCCAAATCAATCGGAACGGTAACTTTGGATTTACTTCCGCTACAAGCAACCGCGATTCCGGCTTCTGCTTTTCCTTCACAATCTTGTGATAATTCGGATTTAATGTTGTTCTCATTGTCGGCTGAACCGACACCAAACCCTATCATTGAGGAGTTCTGTGCGCTGTTCCAAGTGCTGCCGCCGAGTGCTAAACAGGCTTCTTCCGGCAAGTTGGTGTATGTTATGGTATAAGCTTGGTAATCGCAGCCTTCACCGCAGGTTCCGCTGAGGACGGACGCCGGTTCAAGTTTGACCGCACCGGCATAAATATTAGAAAGTGTCGCTGTTTTGGCAGAAGTATCAACACTTTCTACTATTTCACTCGGCAAAGCACCCAAACGGTATGCCGTGTATGCGCTTAAACCTTCATACGAACCGCCGTTGGAGCCTTGTACCGACAACTTTGAGGTCATAATCTGAATTTGCTGTAAAGTCGTGTTAATGCGGTATTGAGCCATCATTTTGGCATAACCGGCCAAACCACCGACAGATAATACACCGATAATTGCCAATACACCCAACATTTCAATCATCGAGCGGCCGTTTTGATTGTTTTTCATTTTAATCCTCACTTTTTAACTAATTTTTCTCGTCCGGATCACGTAAAACATAACCGCGTCCCCAAACGGTTTCAATATAATTTTTGCCGCCGGACGCTTTTTCAAGTTTTTTACGCAGTTTGCAAATAAATACGTCAATGATTTTCAGCTCCGGTTCATCAATACCGCCGTATAAGTGATTCAAAAATTGGTCTTTGTTGAGGGTGGCGCCTTTTCTGAGTGAAAGTAATTCCATAATGCCGTATTCCTTGCCTGTCAGATGCAGTGTTTTGCCTTTAACGGTAACAGTT
Source organism: Alphaproteobacteria bacterium (assembly GCA_017479985.1). Taxonomy (GTDB): domain Bacteria; phylum Pseudomonadota; class Alphaproteobacteria; order RF32; family CAG-239; genus RUG410. Next base: position 5,631 of record JAFVBL010000015.1, read on the forward strand.
TGCGTATCCAAATCAATTTCCACATCACCGGTGCGAATAACAGAATTGGAGTGGCCTTTCGAGCGGCGGACAACGGCTTGAATACGTGCCAAAAGTTCTGCCTTGTCAAATGGTTTGGTCAGATAATCATCTGCACCGTAGCCCAGACCTTTGACCTTTTTATCCGGTTCGGATAGACCCGAGAGAATCAGTACAGGCGTGTTGACTTTGGAATTACGCAGATTTTTGAGGACTTCATAGCCGTTCATATCCGGCAGCATCAAATCCAAAATGATAATATCATAATCATAAAGTTTTGCGATATCCAATCCGTCTTCACCGAGGTCGGTTGCATCAACAACCATACCTTCTTTTTTAAGCATCATTTCAATACTTTGTGATACCGCATAATCATCTTCAACCAAAAGAACTCTCATATTTTCCGCCTTTCATAAAATTAACCGTGATAAGTTGAGTTTAATCAAAACATCACAAATGAAAAGTGTTTGTTAATAATTATTAACAAGATAATCAAAAAAAGTTTGACATCATCGGATTATATGGCTAAAAAAGCAACGGTGCGCAAAAAATGCTTGCATTTCGGCATAAGTTGCGTTACATATACAAAAGATTTTGACGGTCCCATCGTCTAGTGGTTAGGACGCGGCCCTCTCAAGGCTGCAACACGAGTTCAAATCTCGTTGGGATCACCAATACAGGCGGCGCTTAGTTTTAAGCGTCGTTTTTCTTTTTAAATCAAGCAGTTATACAAGTGGTTCATCGTCAAAGATGGGGGCAAGAGTAAAAAATTAGGTTCATCGTCAAAGTTGGGGGCAAGAGTAAAAAATTATAAAAAGTAAAAGTCATCAGTTTGACCTCGCAATTAAAGTTTAAGCACATAAAATCCTAACACGCAAGCGATAATTTTCAAAATTTCTAAAACCGTACGCTCGCCTTTGTATCAGCTTCATTTTCCTGTGAAATCCCTCGGTAATTCCGTTTGTTCTGGTAAATCTAAACATTCTTCCTATCTCCTCTTGCCAATATTCCATCGTTCTTCCTAATTTCCTGAATAATTCAAATCCACATTCTTTTAATAATTCTATAAACTTCAGTAACTTCGGCACTAATCGCTGCTTACAGTCCTTATATTTGCACATTTTCTCATTCATCAACTCCATCAGTTCCTGCGTAATTTTATAAACGAAACCGTCTTTGCCGAGGTTTAAAATATTTCGTTGTTGTCCTTCTTTTATTTGCGGCAAACAGTGATTATGTTATGTCGCGGAGGTAAAAAATGCCGAAAATCATAGATAATGATGTGTTGCAGAATTTGTTGAATTATCTGACCGAAAAAGGGTATCCGCAAGATTGTTTGCTGATGAATTATAAACTCGGAAAATTTCGGGCAGATTTGGTGATTACCAATCCGGAAACGCACGTACCGTTGCAGATTTTTGCTTTTCAGCCGCAGAAAACAAACAAGAATATTACGCTCGGCAAGCAACAGTTGAGAGCGTTTATAAATGTGGCAGCTCAAAATAACCCCGATGTCATAGGGTATTTGTTGTTTCCAAGCAACGATGAGCCTTTTTTTGAAGTAATAGATCCGGAAACCGACAAACCGTTGCGTGCTTCGGCGTTTGATTATAATAATCTGGTGCAAAAAGGAAAGTCTGCCAGTGAGAATATGCTTACTTCCAACAAAAGCAAAGCGGTGGGCAGCTTAAAATGGAGCAGTACGATGCTGATTATTGCGGCGGTTATTGTTTTGTTGCTCGATATTTTCGGTATTGTTGAACTTACGGGGTATCGCTTGTATATAATTTTAATGATTGCCGTTTTGATATTGCTGCCGTATTTTGAAACCATTAAATTTGCCAATTTCGAACTGAAACAGCGCGAAAAGAAAAAATAGTATCAGATTATTTATTTCAATTTTTGCAAATGCGCCTGAATAATTGAGTTTGTGAGAAGATTATGCGGCGTGGTATTTTGCGGCAGTTGCAAAACATCGGTACCGCGCTTGCCTAAACTGCTGTTTGTCAAAATATTCTTAAAAACGGTATAAGCGTAATTATCGCGGTCATAAAGGTTCGGAGTGCTGATGTTTGCCATATTATGTCCGAATTCGCCGTCGCTGAGTTCCTGAATCTGGGAATCCTGCATAAAGGCGATTTTTGGCGATAATTTCATTGCCAAAATGTAATTGCGGCCGTCCGGTAACAATGACAGACGGGCAGGGGTTTGCGCACTTGTGACTTTGGTTTTTTCATACAAAGTATGATTGTTGAGATTAACAAAAGGTTCACGGCGGTTTTCGTCATCGACGGCATTGGTGTAAAAATGTACGCCGGCATAGCGCAAGTTTTCACGCACCGGCAAAAACCCGTATGAGTTTACAAAGACGTTGTGCATTGCCGTATCAGCGATTTTTTCGCCGTAAATTTGACGCGTGAGGTCAAATAATACATTGAGACAGCGATGGGCATTTGCCGTACCGGCGCAATAGCTGAAAATCGTAATGTTACGGAAGTTATCAAACAACATTTGCGGTGAATACGAATTTGCCGAAATCACCTTGTTTTGCTCGTTAAGCTCAATATTTTGCGCCACAAAAGGCAGCCAGTGCTTTTTGACAAAATCCACATCTTCGGCTTCATAAAAAGTATCATTAAAACGCAAAGTTTTTAAGACAGATGTAATATTAGAACTGCGCGATTTTTGAATCGGATAGTGCACGACATAGGTATCAATACTGCTTTGAAAAGCCGCATTATCCAGACTCTGACGCATATTTATGCTGAGCCATTTGTTCAGCATCTCTTCGGTGTCTTTGATGCGAAACGGCATAAACAAAAACAGGTTGTGCCGCTGCTCAGATATACTTTTGACAACCGGAGTGTAAGAGGCATTTTGCAAACCCTTGGCAAGGTCGGCTTTCCACACTTTATAACCGACGGTATTGTCAAAAGTACGCTTGTCGCCGATTTTGCCGTTGCAGGCAACCACATATTCGCTGGAGGCCTTAAACAGGGCGATTAAATCCTTGTCTACGGCGTGCTTTTGTTCCAAATGCGCCAAAACTTTTTGCGAATCGCGCATATAACCGCGCAAAAACAGGGCATATTCAAAAAGTTTATGTTCGTTAAACGCATATTTAGGGTACATAATCGGCGCTTCACCGGCAATGGAAATAAAGCGATTAAGTTGACGCATAAAGGTCTTTACGCGCGCCGGATGTTCGGCATTGTGCGTCGGTGTATAAATACTGCCTTGCAACACGTCTTTATAAAATGCGTCACGAAAAATCGGTGCAAACGGGTTATCTTTCATTGTGCGTCCTTTCTTGATTTAGAATACGCGAACAGATGGAAATTGTCACATCACGTTGTGTTAATAAATATTACTGTGGATAACATAAAAAACGACTGTTTGCATAAAACAGTCGTTTTGATGTCGATGCGCCGAATGTTATTCTACCGGTTTAAGGTTCCAGATATTTTCGGCATATTCCATAACCGAGCGGTCGCTTGAAAAATAGCCGATACGCGCAACGTTCAACAGAGCTTTTTTTGCCCAAACATCTTTGTTTTTGTAATCTTTTTCGGCGCGATGTACCGTGTTGTTGAAATCTTCCAAATCCGCTAGAACAAAGTAATAATCGCTGTTGAGAAGTGTGTCGAAAATCGGCGTAAATTGCTGCGGATAATTGGCATCGGCAAACATTGCCGAATTGACGGCATTCAAAATGCGCTTGATATATTCCGAATGTTCGTAAATCGCGCGCGGATTATAAGTCATTCGGCGTTCTCTGATTTCATCCTCGGTCAAGCCGAATAAATAAAAGTTTTCATCACCGACGGCCTCACGGATTTCTATGTTGGCGCCGTCATAAGTTCCGACGGTTAAGGCACCGTTTAAGGCAAACTTCATATTGCTGGTGCCGGAGGCTTCAAAGCCGGCGGTAGATATCTGGCAACTCAAATCAGCCGCCGGAATCAGATATTCGGCAACCGAAACCTTGTAATCCGGAATAAAGACGACTTTAAGTAAATCATCAACCCGATTATCGTTGTTGATTACCCGAGCTACATTGTTAATCAGCTTAATCACCAGCTTGGCAAATGTATATGAAGGTGCTGCTTTGCCGGCAAAAATATATGTTTTCGGTACTGTCGGGCGCACACGGTCGTTAATCAGTGCTAAATAGTCGCCGATAACCTGTAAAATGGTCATCAACTGCCGTTTGTATTCGTGAATGCGTTTGGCGTGCACAATATACATACTGTCCGGATTAACCATAATGCGGGTCGATTTGTAAACGTTTTGCACCAGACGGCGCTTGTTTTCCGTTTTTATTTCTCGGAACTGTTTGATAAATTCTTTATTGTCCGTATATTTTTCCAGTGAACGCAATAAATCAAGATTGGTAATCCATTCCGTGCCGATTTTATCGCGAATCAATGTAGCCAGTGCATTGTTGGCGTGAACGAGCCAACGGCGCGGTGTTATGCCGTTTGTGACGTTGGTGAATTTTTCCGGCCACAGCTCATAAAATTCCGGCACCAATGATGTCTTTACCAATTCAGAATGCAGTTTGGCTACGCCGTTAACCGAAAAAGAGCCGACAATCGAAAGGTTGGCCATACGGATAACCTGGTTGTCGCCTTCGCCGTCCACAATTGCCACTTTGCCGAGTTTATACGAATCGTTGTTAAACTTAGTGCGGGCAAATTCCATAAAGCGGCGGTTGATTTCATAAATAATCTGCAAGTGCCGCGGCAAAATGCGCCCGATGATGTTGCTCGGCCACTTTTCAAGAGCTTCCGGTAACAGGGTATGGTTGGTATATGCAAAAACTTTAGTGACAATGTTCCACGAATCATCCCATTCCTGATTATAAACATCAAGCAGTTGGCGCATCATTTCGACAATAGCCAGCGCCGGATGGGTGTCGTTCAGCTGAATGCAGACATAATCCGGCAGTTTGTTGAAATCATTGCTTTTTTCCATAAATCGGCGGATAATATCCTGAATGGCGCAAGATACAAAGAAGTATTGCTGTGTCAGACGCAGTTCCTTACCGGAAATTACATTATCCGACGGATACAGAACTTTGGAAATTGTCTCGGTGCGGATTTTGTCGCGCACGGCTTCCATATAACCGCCGCTGTTGAAAATATTTAAATCAAGTTCCTCATCGGTTTTGGCTGAAAACAAGCGCAGGTAGTTGACGGATTTGCCGCCGAATCCGACAATCGGAAAATCGTACGGAACACCATACAAACGATGCGTATCCGCCCAAATGTAACCGATTTTGCCGTTCGGTTTTGTATACATTTCAACGTGTCCGCCAATCGGAATGGTTACCGTGCGGTCATAACGGGCAAATTGCCACGGGGAATTTTCTTCGAGCCAGCTGTCGGCTTGCTCAACCTGATATCCGTTTTCAAACTTTTGTTTGAACAAACCGAATTGGTAGTTGATGCCGTAGCCGAAACCCGGAATTCCGAGCGAAGCCATCGAATCGAGATAATCGGCCGCCAAGCGTCCCAGACCGCCGTTTCCGAGCGCCGGATCATATTCGGCATCAAAAATTTCCTGTAAAGATAAATCAGGCCAACCGTCGATTTTAATTTCTTTCAGCAAATCATAAAGCCCCAAGTTATACAGATTGTTTTCAAGTGAACGTCCGATAAGGTATTCGATTGAGAGGTAATAAATGCGTTTGGTGCCGATGTGGTTGTAACGTGCAATGGTTTCATACATTTTATCCATCGCAAATTCGCGTACGGCCAAGGCAATAACCGTAAAGGCCTCTTCTTTGGTGATTTCGCAGGCGCGTTTGCCTATAAAATATTTAATATAGTGTTCTATTGAAAGCTTAAGTCTGGCGTAGTCGATTTCGTTAAGCATATTCTTTTTCTCTTTCACAATCCGTCTCCCATAATACATTATTTTACATACCGTTTTATACCGATATATAAAAGAAAATCATTGAAATTTATTTAACAATATAGCACTTTAATTTATAAATTGAAGATAACTTTTAACTTATCATTTATTTTTTTTTAAATCGGCTTTATAAGCATAAAATGAATAAAGAGAAAGAGAGATAACATAATGAAAAATATAAATAAAAATTTTTTGACGGCAGTTGCCGCCGGTGTGTTGTTCAGCTTACCGGTACACGCCGAAACGATTTTTGAGGCAATGAGCGAAGCCTATAATTCCAATCCGACATTGCACGGTCAGCGTGCCACAAGCGGTTCGACTAATGAAGATGCGGCAATAGCTCGCTCGGGTTTTCGGCCGACGGTTTCGGTCGGGGCCAACTATACCGACAGTCACTCGCACACAACCGGAACGCCGACGCACGACGGATATGCCAAAGGTTACAGCGGTTCGGTGCGGCAATCGATTTTCAGCGGCGGACAGACTTATAACGGGGTACGCGCCGCCGATCAGCGTGCCAAAGCCGGCATTGACAGTTTGTATGCGGTAGAGCAGGAAGTTTTGCTTGATGCGTCAACAGCATATTTAGATGTTGTGCGTGATGAAGCGATTGTGAAATTGCAGAAAAATAATGAACATTTGCTTAAAAAACAGCTTGATGAAACATTGGCGCGTTTTAATGTGGGCGAAGTGACGCGGACAGATGTGGCTCAGTCGCGTGCAAGTTATGCGCAGGCACAGTCCGATGTGGTATCGGCAGAAGGTAATTTGGCGATTTCGCGTGATTATTATCACCGTATTGTCGGACGTGTTCCGCAAAATGTTCAGTTTCCGAAGAATTTGGATACGTTGTTTCCGAACAAAGAAAAAGAGGCAATGGCGTATGCAATGGAAAATAACTATTCGCTGAATGCGGCAAGACGTGCCTTGAAAGCGGCAAAATACAATGTTAAAAGTCAGGAAGGTGCTTTGCTGCCGGAAGTTGCTTTTTCCGCTTCAACCGGTCGCAGTAAGATTTCAACTTTCAGCGGTCGTGATCCGTCAACACACAGTACGGAATATACGCTCAATATGAGTATGCCGCTTTATACCGGCGGTGCAACGCGTGCAAATATTCGCAAAAGCAAATATCAGCGTCAGGCGGCAAAAGAGGGACTTAAAGAAGCAAGACGCGGTGTTGTTTCCGGTGTGACGGCAAATTGGGCGTTGATGCAAACCAGCAAATCGAATATTGCGTCTATCGGCGAGCAAGTCAAGGCGTCGGCGATTGCATTGGAAGGAACCCAAAAGGAGGAAGCTCTCGGCAATCGTACGGTATTGGATGTGTTGAACGCTTATCAGACATTGCTGCAATCTCAAGTTAATGAAGTTAAAGCGCGTCACGATTATTACGTTTCAGGGTTGCAGCTGTTGCAGTCTATGGGCAAATTGACGGCGCAAAAACTTGGACTTAATGTCAAATACTATGATGCCAAAGGCAATTATGAGAATACGCGCGGCAAATGGCTGAGCTTGTCAATTGATGAATAGCTTGCTTGTTTAAGGCAAAAAGAAAAGGAGGTTTTGACCTCCTTTTTTTTGTTCACAATGAAACATATTTTATTGTGCGTTAATCAGATAAATTTCAACGCGTCTGTTTTGTGCTCTGCCTTCTTCCGTGGCGTTGGAAGCAATCGGCTGCTTGGAACCGGCACCTGCCGCGTATAAACGCGAACCGGCAACACCGCGCATTGCCAAATAATTGGCCACCGTACGTGCACGACGTTCCGAAAGCGGGTCATTGATTTTATCATTACCGGTGCTGTCGGTATGACCGATGATTTGCAATTTTGTTTTATCATATTCATTCGCAACCGTAGCGACCGAATCGAGAACGGCATTTGCCGATGTTTTCATTACATCGTTGTTGGTATCAAACGTAATGCTGTTCGGCATAATCAGGCGGATATTATCGCCGTCGCGCGCCACCTGAACACCGGTTCCGGCGAGTTTTTGACGCAGTTTACTTTCCTGAACGTCCATATAACCGCCGGCAGCCGCACCGGTTGCACCGCCGATTCCGGCACCGATAAGCGCACCTTTTTCACCGCCGATTAACGCTCCGACACCTGCGCCGACCGCTGCACCGATACCTGTTCCCCACGCGGTTTTAGCTACTTTGCTTTCACCGGTATAAGCATCGGTTGCGCAACCGTTGAGCAAGCCTAAAGCCACAAAACATAAAATCAATTTTTTCATTTTATTTTCTCCTTAAAAGTTTGCAATACGTGCCAAAGCTTCTTCTACTTTGGCCTTATTTTCCATCGCCTCGGCCTGACGGCGTTTTTCTTCCGCCACCACTTTTGCCGGTGCTTTTGCCACAAATTCCTGATTGCCGAGTTTACGTGCATAGCCGTCCAAGTTTTTGTTCAAAGTATCCAATTCTTTGCTCAGACGGGCGCGTTCCGCTTCGAAATCCACAATGCCTTTGAGCGGAATCAAAATCGTGGCATTGCGGCATACGGTTTGTACCATATCTTTGCTGATTTCGGTGTTTCCGAGCGGTTCAGCTTTTTCCAACCGCGCCAAATTGCAAATCAGCGTATTTTGTGTTTTCAGTGTTGTCAAATCTTCGGCTTGCGCTTTAACATACGCCGTCAATTTCGCACCTGCCGGCAAGTTCATTGCCGAGCGTAAAGAACGAATCGCCGAAATAAAATCAACCGACCAGTCGATTTCATATTTATCGGCATCGTTAATGTTTTCATTTTGCGGCCATTGAGCTTTAATCAATTCCACATTGTGCGTGGTCAAATTGTCCCATAATTCGGTTGTTACAAACGGCATAAACGGGTGAAGAATCACCAGAATACGGTCTAAGGTCCAAGCGGCAACCGCACGTGTTTCTTCAATATCTTCGTTGTTTTCACCGTAGAAAATAGGTTTGGCCAGCTCAATGTACCAATCGCAGAATGTTCCCCAAACAAACTGATATACCGCATTTGCCGCTTCGGAAAAGCGATAGCTGTTTAAGCTGTCAGTTACATCTTTGGTGGCTTCTTTAGCTTTAGCGATAATCCATTTGTTGATGGCTAGTTTGGCTTTGTTGATGTCAAAATCCTTAACCGCATAACATTGATTCATCTCACAAAAACGTGCGGCATTCCACAGCTTTGTGGCAAAATTACGATAACCTTGAATACGTGAATCCGATAAGTTAATGTCGCGTCCCTGAGTCTCCGACGATGCCATAAAGAAACGGAGTGCATCGGCACCATAGCTTTCGATTGTTTCCATCGGATCAACCGTGTTGCCTTTCGATTTGCTCATTTTGCGGCCTTGTTCATCGCGAACCAAACCGTGAATATAGCATTTTTTAAACGGAACGCGTTTCATCATATACATACTCATCATCATCATACGGGCAACCCAGAAAAAGATGATGTCAAACGCCGTTACCAACACGGTCGTCGGGTAAAATGTTTTCAAATATTCATTATCATCAGGCCAACCTAAGGTTGAAAATGCCCATAAGCCGGAGGAGAACCAAGTATCTAACACGTCGGTTTCACGGCGCAGTTCAACGTGCTTGCCGTAATGTTTATCGGCTGCCGCTTGTGCTTCTTCAATGTTTTCTTCGCAGAAAATCGTATCGTCCGGTCCGTACCAAATCGGCATCTGATGTCCCCACCATAGCTGGCGTGAAATACACCACGGCTGAATATTGTTCATCCACTCAAAATAGGTTTTTTCATAAACTGCCGGCACAAATTCCATTTCCTTGTCGGTTACGGCACGGCGTGCTTCCACTGCCAGTTTCGGCGCATCAACAAACCACTGGTCGGTCATATACGGTTCAATCACTACACCGCTGCGGTCACCGTACGGAATCACCATCGGATGTTCTTCGATTTTTTCCATTAAGCCGAGTTCGGTCAGTTTTTCAATCGTTTTAATGCGCGCCTCTTGCGTACTCATACCGGCATACGGGGTATTTTCGTTAAGCGTGGCATTCGGATTCAAAATGTTAATCATCGGCAGATTATGGCGTTTTCCGACCTCAAAGTCGTTAAAGTCGTGTGCCGGTGTAATTTTTACCGCACCCGTACCTTTTTCCGGATCGGCGTGGTCATCGGCAATAATCGGAATAACGCGGTTGACAATCGGTAAGATGCAGTTTTTACCGATAAGATGCTTTAACTTAGGATTATCTTTCGATACCGCAACCGCCGTATCGCCGAACATTGTTTCAGGACGTGTGGTGGCAATATGGATAAATTCGTTCGGATTATCTTCGAGCGGATATTTGTAATAATACATTTTGCCGACCGTTTCTTTTTGTACCACTTCCAAATCGGAAACCGCTGTTTCCAGAGCAGGATCCCAGTTTACGAGCTTTTTGGCTTTATAAATCAGACCGTCTTTATACATCGTCACAAAGATTTTGCGCACCGCACGCGACAAACCGTCGTCCATTGTAAAGCGTTCACGAGTCCAATCGCACGATGCTCCCAGACGGCGCAATTGCTTGCAAATCGTTCCGCCGGAATACTTTTTCCATTCCCACACGCGCTCAATAAATTTTTCACGGCCTAAATCGTGACGGGTTAAGCCTTCTTTGGCTAAATTGCGCTCAACCACCATCTGCGTGGCAATACCGGCGTGGTCCGTTCCAGGTTGCCACAGCACTTTTTTGCCGAGCATACGGTTATAGCGTGTCAGAATATCCTGCAACGTATAGTTCAGTGCGTGTCCCATATGCAAAACGCCGGTTACGTTCGGCGGCGGAATCACAATAGCGAATGCTTCTTTGTCTGAACGCATATCCGGTTGAAAAGCGCCTGAATTTTCCCATTTTTCATATATTTTTTCTTCGAATTCCTTCGGATTATAATTTTTCTCTAACATTTTTTCTTTCCATAAATTAAAATTGTTGCACGTAAATATTCAAAAATAAAAGGGAGGAAGAAACCTTTGGGAGGCTATTTTTCTTCCTTTACGCGCACTCGACCGACCAAAGAGCGGCGGTTGTTGAAGTAGTTTTGATATTTTTTCATCATTTTTTTTGCGACGTCATCAAAGTTCCAGACACCCATTTGATATGGAATATCCTCACGTTTGACAAGCATAGCTTTAGACAACACAAACACCTCGTCCTCCGGATTTTTCGGCGGATAAAACGAGCGAAAATAAGCCTTTCTTTCTTTTTCTGTGAGCGCGTCGCGAATATTTTTCAAAATCTCGTCCATCGACGCATCTTCTATATTATCCATAAAATTATGCCTCTGCTTAAAGTCATCACTTTGTGCATCATAACAAAAAACATTTTGTCGTGCAACTGTTTTATCTTATTTTTAAGCATTTTAAATTTTATATGTTTGTATCTGTTTTTCCTGCTTGTGCGGCGGATTTATGACTGCTTGCGGATAAAGAAAAGAGGAGGCTTTCGGGTCCTCCTCAAATCTTTTTTCAGAAAATTACCAGTTTTATAAATATTACATCGGACGCGGTGCATTCATCAAAGCAGGCTGACCGCAGTTCGGTCCCGAGCAAACTTCCGCTCTGTTGTACGGACGTGTCTCATAAGATGTGCTTTGGAATGTTTTTGGTTCATATACCGTGCGATATGTTGTATTTTGGTATACAACTTTTACCGGCGTTCTTACGGTATATTCCTGTGCTTGGCAACCACAGCTCGGAGCCGGAGCCTTGCAGCCGCAATTTGAAGCCACAGGCATCGGAGCCGGTCTCGGAGCCGGTGCAACCGCTGCACCGCAACTGCCTGTCTGACCTGCATACTGATAATTGCGGCCTTCGTTCACTTCATCACTGGCGCACGCTGCTAAACCGGCAGTCAACACCAACACTGATAAATAAAATAAGTTTTTCATAAATACCTCCAGTTAATTTCCTGAAAATTTGAATATTCATAACTCTGGTTTTATTATTAACAGATTTTTAATTAAATGTTAAGTATTTTTTTACTTTTTCTTAAAAAATATACAAAAATAAAGCAAAATATGCTGTTTTTGTATAAAATTTTAAAAAATATAAAAAAGCCGGAATTTGGGTTAAATTTTGTGAATATTTAGTAATGTTTTGATTTTACGTAATATTTATAAAAACTCCCGATTCGCAAAATCAGTACGAAAAAACGCTATTTTAAAACAATCGTCAATGAAAAAAGATAAAATTATTAACAATTTTTGATGTTATTTTTCCAATTCAACTAATTCTTCCGGCGTAAATTCTATTTTTTCACCGTTTACGACCGCATATCCGCTGAGTGCTTTACCTTGATCAAAAATCACTTCAACGGTCAATTCGCCTTTTTTGCTGTATGTCTGTTGTGTGCCGTGTAAAACGCCTGAAACATAATTTTGTTCGTTATGCACTTTACCGTTGCGATAATAATGATACATTGTGCCGACCGGTACACCGTCGCTGAAAGTTCCTTCATATAATAATGTGCCGTCTTCGGTATAAAATTTACCCAAACCGTTCGGTTTGCCGTTTTGGCTGTATACTTCCATTTTAACGGTTCCGTTGGTATAATAAGTTCGGTACAGTCCGTTTATCGGTGTTTCATCAATATTATAAACAATACCGTCTTTAACCGTTGTATTGTTTTCGTTATAGATTTCGTTTTTTTCCGATTCTTTGCAAGCGGCAACAAAAAGCAATGCGGATAACATCAAAACAGCGAATCGCATTTTTATTCTCCTCAAAAATTCACTTTTAAAGTAGCTGATTTTAACCGAATTGTCAAATATGAACGCAAATAACACACAAATTATGTGAAAAATATCGCAAACGGTGAGTTTTTCGGGAATTTGCGCGTTTTTTATTTGACAATCCGTTTTTTGTGGCGCTAGTATGGGTTTCGAGAATAAATTTCTCGTTTTACAAATTTAATTATAGAGGAATAAAAAAATGAATAAAAGTGAATTGATTAAGAGCATCTCCGACAAATCCGGCTTGACACAAACCGATTGCGCTAAGGCTTTGGATGCTTTCATCTATACGGTAAGCAACTCTTTGAAATCCGGCAACGATGTCCGTTTGGTCGGTTTCGGTACATTCGGTACATCTAAGAGAGCTGCTACAACAGCCATCAATCCGCGTACACGTCAACCGATTAAGGTTCCGGCTCGCAAAGTAGCTAAATTCAAGGCTGGTAAAACATTGCAAGATGTTGTAAACAGCAGCAAGAAATAATTTTTCTTGTATTCCCGAAAAAAAAGCAGAAGCAGATAAGGCTCCTGCTTTTTTTGTATGTTTTGCATAATCATAAACTTGATTGATGGCTTTATTTTATCATACACTAATCATAATTCGGCATTGGGCAATTATAATTAACTTGAAAATTAACTTGCAAATTGCTGCAAAACGTTGTAATATATAATTGTTAAACTTAGGGATTATGTTTTAAGAATTAGAAATATAGATTATATTTTCTTTACTGAAAACATATATGCCGATTTGTGTGACGTTTTATACGGTTGATATTCTATTAACGATTTTATGGAATTTCATTTATACATAAACCCTAAGTTTTCAATAAAGAAGTTTAAGGTAGTACGAGAGGTTTTTTCCTATTGATACTCTGAATACACAGCATTGCTTCAAAATCTCATAGGGAAATGAGAGAACCGTTTTATCGGAGTGCGATTTTATCGTGTGCGAGAAGAGTTACAGGGCTTATGGTTTTATAAGTTTTGAGTACCGCATCTGGAGTAATGTGAGTGGTTTAGGTATACGGAGAAGACAAACCGTGCGAGTTAAAAAATAGAGGAATAATGGCAAATAACAACAGCCCGAAATTCCCCGTTACGTACCCCATCAATATCTATGGAGTACTTGTTAATAACAGGCAAGAAGCCCGCGCTGTTTGCCAACAACGCTGGGAACAGTGGAAAGCTGCCTGTGCAGCAGAGGAAACTCGTCGGACAGAGGCAGAGATTGCCCGTCTGATGAGGCAGAGCTACACGCGAAGTGAGGCTCAATTCCTCGCTACGGGAGGTGTCCCGTGCAGAAGTGTGTCGGCTTTTGTGTAAGCTGATATACTTCGAAAATGGTCAATCGAAAGAATCTGCCGGCAGGTATGTTTTTTATCGATTGACCTTATTTTATTTTTTACTCTACCAAACAGATTGGGTAAAAACACTTAATAAACAGGATAATGATGAATATAGACGAAGTTTTAGTTGAATTAAATAATATGCCGTATACTTCCTTTGGCGTATCCGTGCCGGCAATGCGTAAGTTGGCGCACAAAATTGCACGGCAGGATTATATGATTTTGCAAGATGAAACCGCACTCGATACCTTTGAACTACGGTTGTTGCACGCCTTTGTTTTGGGGTATGCTCACGATGATTTGCCGAATTTGTTACGGCATTTTGCTCAATTTGTGCCGTATGTTAATGATTGGGGCATTTGCGATTCGTTGTGCCAGAATTTTACGATTGCGCGGCAATATCCCGAAAAAGTGTGGGATTTTATAATGCAATACCGCCATTCTTGTCGGGAATTTGAAGTGCGTATCGTGGCGGTTATTCTGCTCAGTCATTATCTGAATGATGACTATATCGACCGTGTTGTCGATGTTTTGGATTCACTGTATGCCGAAGAATATTACGCGCAGATGGGTGTAGCGTGGGCTTTGGCAACGGTTTGCGGTAAATATCCCGATAAATGCTTAAATTATCTGGCGCATCAAAATAATTTGAATAACACGACCTTTCGTATGACCGTTCGTAAAATATGCGAATCGTTTCGTGTATCTGCGGCATTGAAGCAAAAAATAAAGTCACTGAAAACAGCCTGAAGTGCTTTGCTGTTCCGATATGTTGACAAAACAGTTGCTTTTGCCGATTCTTTGTGTTATATTTTCAGCATAGAGAAAGAGAATGCCTATGACAAAGAAATATCTCGAATTTGAGCAGGATGGCGTAAAATATAACCTTTACGATATGCCGAAAGGCTTTGTGGTTAAGGGGAATTTGGATTTGAGGGGTAAAGACCTAACCGAATTACCGGATTTGTCCGATGTGGTGGTTGAAGGTAATTTTTATTGTTCTATGAATCAGCTGACCACATTAAAAGGTGCACCGCAAAAAGTCGGCGGACATTTTTGCTGTAGTTACAACAAATTGACCACATTGAAAAGTGCGCCTCTAGAAGTCGGCGGAGATTTTAGGTGTTATGATAATCAACTGATCACATTGGAAGGCGCACCGAAAGAAGTCGGCAGGCATTTTGATTGCTTCGAGAATCAGCTGACCACATTAGAAGGAGCGCCGCAAAAAGTCGGCAGAGTTTTTAATTGCTCTGTGAATAAGCTAACCACGTTGGAAGGTGCTCCACAAAAAGTCGGCGGAGATTTTAAGTGCTCCGACAATCAGCTGACTACATTGGAAGGAGCACCGAGAGAAGTCGGTGGAGATTTTAAGTGCTCCGACAATCAGCTGACCACATTAGAAGGAGCGCCGGAAAAAGTCGGCGGTGTTTTTTGGTGCAATGGTAATCGGCTTAAATCATTACTTCATTTGCCGATAATGCAAGCAAAAAGAGCAATAAATTGCGATGATGAATTGGCTCAAAAGTACGGGATTTCAAAAGGTGAATTTACGGCAAATGAACTTAATGAAAGTTCAGTATATCAGAATGAAGTGAAAATATATAAACTCCGGTTGCAAAAAAGTCAGGAACGTGCCGAAAGAGAAGATAAGGCTGTGGCGGATATAAAAGCAAGATTCGCGGCGTGGCAGGCACAGCAAGCCCAAAAAGACGGACCGGAAAAGTAAAGAGAGGAAGATTATGATAGAAAAATATCTCGAATTTGAGCAAGACGGTGTAAAATATAACCTTTACGATATGCCGAAAGGATTTGTGGTTAAGGGGGATTTGGATTTGAGCAACAAAGGTTTAACCGAATTGCCGGATTTATCTGAGGTGGTTATTGAAGGTAGTTTTGATTGTTCTGAAAACGAACTGACTTCTTTAAAAGGCGCACCGCAAAAAGTCGGTGAATATTTCTGTTGCTATGCCAATCAATTGACTGATTTGGAAGGTGCGCCGCAGGAAGTCGGCGGTGATTTTTATTGTTATGTCAATAAATTGATGACATTGGAAGGAGCTCCGAAAGAAATAGGAGGTTGTTTTTCTTGCGTGGCAAATCAGGAATTGAAATCATTATTTAAAATTCCGAAAATGAATGAAGACGAAAAACTATATTGTGATTCTGAATTGGCAAAGAAATACGACTTGCCGGACGTTGAGTGTGCGATAAGTAATTTATACGCCAGTCAGGTGTATCAAAATGAGGTGGCGATAGATAAACTGCGGCGACAGAAAGGGCAGGAACGTGCTAAAGCACAAGAGCAAGCCACAAATAAGGTGAGAAAACTATTCGCGGCGTGGCAGGCACAGCAAGCCCAAAAAGACGGACCGGAAAAGTAATTGTTGAAAAATGCTCAAAAAAAAGGATACGTCATTCCGAATGAAACGTCAGCGAAACGAAGAATCTCCTGCGTCGCTGAGCAATCTCTGGCATTATAATCTCAAAGAAAAAGACAGTCATCCTTGCGCAAGCGAGGATCTCCTCTCTCGCTGTGCGTCCTCGGGCGAAAAAAATAAAGTCACCCCTTCAAACCGATAGGTTTGGTCTTGGGGTCTTCCGATTCTTCTAAGGTCTGAGCTTGTTTCAAAGTATGCGTTAAAAGAATTTGCGCCACGCAAAGGTCAGATACCTTGACTCGCAGACGCGCAGCGCTGCGAGAGGTATGACTTCATTTTTACACGACAGTACACTGTATGGAAGGAGACTCTTCGACTGTGTCTCAGAGTGACAGTCATTTTCTTCGAGAGATTCTCTCTTGCGCAAGAATGACGCGTTTTGTTCTTTCAGGAGATTCTTCGTTTCGCATTCTCTCTACTCAGAATGGCATATTTTTTCTTTACAATTTTCATCAAAAACAATACGCATTTTTTTGCCGTAAAAGTTTGTAAGTTTGCGGATTGAGCCGTATTGTATAAATTTGCCGATTTCCATACCTTCAATAACATAAGCAGGTACACCTGTTTGCTTTTCTACGTGACGTATGTATAAGCGCTTTTCATCGCGCATTTTCCATAATTCGTGCCCGATTTGGCGCGTTGTTTCTCTATCTAACAGAAAACCTTTTTTGGTCATTTTCAGAACTCCTTAATTTGTTAAATCAAAACAAAAACGACCACTCAAAAAGCGGTCGGGAGTTCACAACTGTTATGTAATCAGTCCGGTCT
>JAFVBL010000002.1 GCA_017479985.1 Alphaproteobacteria bacterium
CGGGCGTACGGTTTTAGAAATTTTGAAAATTATCGCTTGCGTGTTAGAATTTTATGTGCTTAAACTATAATTACGAGGTCAAACTGATGACTTTTAACTTTTATAATTTTTTACTCTTGCCCCCACTTTTGACGATGAACCTTTTAACTTTTATAATTTTTTACTCTTGCCCCCAACTTTGACGATGAACCCAACTTTGACGATGAACCCGATGAACCCAAAAAACTCCTAACTTCAATAAGTTAGGAGTATGTTTGGTAGCGAGGGTCGGATTCGAACCAACGACACGCGGATTATGATTCCGCTGCTCTAACCAACTGAGCTACCCCGCCAAAATCAGAAATAATTATTACTATATATCTGCCGGCTTGTCAACCCTCTTTTTTATTTTTTTATAAAATTTTCGTTCGCTCCACTCAAACTCATAACAAAATAACGCAATCCCCGATAAAATCAGCGGTAACAGATAATAAATCAGTCGATACAAAATCAGCACGGCAAACAACATTGCCTGATCTTCATCGTCCGGCAACAAATTGGTGAACACGACCTCAAACACCCCCAATCCGCCCGGAACCTGACTGTATATGCCGAGCATCTGCGCAATAATAAATACGCCGATAAAGGTAAAAAACGGCACATCAATATAACTTTCCATCAAGAAATACAGCACCAAAGAGGCCATCAAAATATCCGCACCGCCGATAAAAATTTGTGCAAATGCCAATTTTACGGACGGCATTTCAAACTCTATTTCTTTAATGATAATCGGTTTTTTATAAAAGATGCAACCCCACAAATAGAATAACAATCCGCTTATCGAAATAAACATCACCGTCCAATTCAAATAGCGTGAAGAAAGTGTTGATAAAACGTGATGCGGTGAACTCAAAAGCCCGACAATCACCAGAAAAAAGCAGGCAATTAAATATGTAAATCCCGAAAAGGTCACCATTTTAACAATATCCGTCGCCGCAACCCGCCATCTGGTATAAAGCCGATAGCGCACCGCACCGCCCGAGACAATGGCGTGTCCGGCGTTATTACTGACGGCAAATCCCAAAAATCCGGCAAACATCCACTTCCACATCGCCATTTTATGTTTGATATACTTCAACGCCAGATAATCGTATGAAGACAGCGCCAAATAACCGAAAAATGATGCCAAACACGCGTATGCAATATTTTTGTTAGGCATTTCGATTATGGCCTTTTTGATGTCAGTCAACGAATATCGCGACAACTGATGATAAATCATAAAAGCCGCAACGCCGAAAAAGAACAATCCGGCCCACGAAACAATCTTTTTAAAAAGACGTTTTTTACTTTTTTTATTCATTATCTACTCACTTTTTTTCTGTCGGCGGCAGGGCAATATTATTATCTATGTAACTGCGGATATTTGTACCGTATGTCTGCCTGATGTAGTTTGTCAGTTCCGATACCGATGCCTTATATTCCTGTGCCACGGATTGTGCTTGCGTAAGCATTTCCAAATTCATATTCGCATTTTTGACCAGCTTATCACGCATTTCGGCCGCATCCGGCACACCGCGCGCCGAAGCAATATTAAGCAAAGCATGTGCCATAACCACATTCAGCGGACAGATTTTACCTTCGGCATACACACGAGCCAAGGTCATAATTGCTTCCATATTTCCCTGCATTGCAGCCGCACGATACGCATCAACGGTATTTTGATAATTTTGCACGGTTCCGAGACCGTTGCGATACATCTCAGCCAATAACAACTGAGCTTCATCTATCTGCGATTCTTCCGATGCCGCTTTTTTAATCAGCGTAAACGCTTTTTCATAATCTTTTGGAACCACAAAACCCTTATAATAAGCATAACCGAGCATAAACTGTGCAATATGACTTTTTGCCTGAGCTTTTTGAAGCAAGCCGACGGCTTTGCGATTACGCTGCGTATCTTTTTTACCGCCTTGCAAATAGAGAAATGCCAAATTCAGAGCAGCGTTCTCATTACCCAAATCTGCCGATTTTTGAAACAATTCCAAAGCCATAGGAATATTCTTTGCAACACCGATACCGCTGTAATACAAACTGCCTAAATTGTTAAGCGCAATCGGATTATTTTGTTCGGCAGCCATTGTATAATATTTTATCGACTTTGCATAATCCGTTTCCACTCCGTTTATGCCGTATAAATACATATATGCCAAATCCATCTGTGATTCGACATCGCCCTCACCGGCCAAACGTTCACTTTTTTCCAAGAAAGTTTCTTTCTTTCCGTCGGTATCCGCGGTAGCATCATCACCACCGCCGAAAAATCTGCTGACAAACCCGAAAAGCCCTGTTTTCTTGCCGTCTTGCGAACTGTCAGTCGTTTCTTCATCCGCATTACCGGTAAAAAACATTTCTTCCGACAACAATTCCAAATCATCTGCGGCATACACCGTATTTGAGAACATCATCAACACCGCCGCGGCTATCATTATTTGTTTCATTACGTTCACCTTTTAACATTCCGATTTTTTCATACAATAATACTAAAAAATCAGTGTTTCAAGGTAAAAAAAATAAATCTCTTGTATTATTTTGTATTTTGTTTTAGAAATACGCTGAAAGGTAAAAACATGGTTGTCGAAGCACCGATATACACAATTCGCGATGCCAAGCTCAGTTTTGGCTTAAATCCGCTGTTCACGGGGGTTGATTTATACATCAACCGCGGTGATAAAATATGCCTTGTCGGACGCAACGGCTGCGGCAAATCAACCTTGCTCAAGGTAATTGCGCACGAAATTGAACCTGATGAAGGCGAATTTTTTATTCAGCCGGGAATACGCATCGGCTATATGCCGCAAGAGCCGAATTTAAGCGATTATAAAACTCTGCGTGAAGTGGTTGAAAGCGGTTTGCCGAAATCCGATAAAAATCAGACTTATATGGCTGATCGGCTGATTGAATATTTCGATATCAGAGCCGACCAAAATCCGGCGGAATCTTCCGGCGGCGAATGTCGCAAAGCAGCATTGGCGCGCGCTTTGATAAACGAACCGGATATTTTGCTTCTTGACGAACCGACCAACCATCTTGATATTGAAGCCATTGAAAAACTTGAAGATATCATTCAAAAATTCACCGGCGCTGTAATCGTTATCAGTCACGACCGTTCTTTTTTAAGCCACGTTTCGCAAACAACATTCTGGCTCGACCGCGGCATTTTGCGCCGAAACAATAAAAGTTTTGCTTTTTTTGAAGAATGGGAAAATCAGGTTATCGATCAAGAAATTATCGAACAAAAAGCACTGAATAAGAAAATTGCCGAAGAAACCGAATGGCTGCATAAAGGAGTTACGGCGCGCCGCAAACGCAATATGGGCAGATTGCGCCGACTGCAGCAGCTCAGAGCCGAACGCCGTGAACAAATCAAAATGATAGGCTCGGTCAATATGGAAGTCGAAACTGCCGAACAACGCTCAAAGATGGTGATTGAGGCCAAACACGTGTACAAAGCATTCGGAGAACGGCAACTTATCAAAGATTTTTCGATTCGGATTATTAAAGGACACAAGCTCGGAGTTGTCGGACCAAACGGTTCGGGCAAATCAACGCTGATAAAACTTTTGACCAAGCGTCTGGAACCGGATTCCGGTTTTATCCGTATCGGCAAAAATTTGGAAGAAGCTTATTTTGACCAAAACCGTGTCACGCTTGACCCGAAAAAAACTCTGTGGAAAACACTGTGTAACGAAGGTGATCACATCTGGGTACGCGGACATTTTCGGCACGTTGTCGCTTATTTAAAAGACTTTTTATTCAAGCCGGATCAGGCGCAATGTCCGGTTTCGGCGCTTTCGGGCGGCGAAAAAAATCGGCTGATGCTGGCTGTGGCACTGGCACGGCCGTCAAACCTTCTGGTTTTAGATGAGCCGACCAACGATTTGGATATGGATACGCTTGACTTGCTGCAAGAGGTACTTGATGAATATGAAGGGACGGTACTTATTGTCAGCCACGATCGCGATTTTATGGATAAAGTCGCCACATCTTTGCTGTATATGAAAGGTGACGGCACAATTTATGAACACGTCGGCTCATATACCGAACTCTTGGATAAACTCAAAAACAAACCGACCGCCAAGCAAAACAAAAAGCCGAGCATCAAAGAAGAACCGAAGGTACGAGAACGCACCAAAACCGCAAAATTAAGCTATAAAGAACAATATTTGCTTGATAATCTGCCGGCTGAAATCGCAAAACTTGAAGAAGCAAATAAGGCCATTGAAGTGGCACTCGGCAACCCGAACCTTTATACCGATGATCCGCAGAAATTTGACGAATTAACTTCCACACTTGCAGCCAATAAAGAAAAAATCAATGAGCTTGAAAATCAGTGGCTCGAAATTCAACTCAAGGCTGAGGAAATCACTGCAAACGGCGGATAAATCGCAATCATTTCAGATAAAACCGACAGCGAATTAAATCTGCAATGTGTGCAACAAATTGGTAATACCTGCTTTTCCAATCGGATAACCTGCCGTTACGACAAGATAGTCGCCTTTTTTGCCGATTTTATTCAGTTTTGCCGCATTCAGAGCATTTTCTCTGATTTTATTGAAGTCTTTGAAAAACTCACCGCAAACCGTAGCCTTAACCCCCCAGACAATTCCAAGCCGCTGTGCCACAATCAGTGATGAAGTAATTGAAAGAATCTTTGCCGTCGGACGTTCTCGCGCCATTGAAAGCGCCGTAATACCGGAACTGGTATAAGTCACAACCGCGGCAATATTCGGCAGAATCTGCGACATTTCCGCCGCAGCATAGGTAATGGCATCGGCCACATCATCACAATCCGACAAATCCAAATCTTTTTGCAAATGTGAAAAATAACCGTCGTTTTCTTCCACCTGTTTAATGATTTGATGCATCATTTCAACGGCCTCTGCCGGATAGTTTCCCGCCGCCGTTTCGGCAGAAAGCATCACCGCATCGGCACCGTCATAAACCGCGGTTGCCACATCGGAAACCTCAGCTCTTGTCGGTGTCGGGTTTACAATCATCGACTCCAGCATCTGCGTTGCGACAATAACCGGTCGCGCAAATTTGCGGCACGTCTTAACAATGCGTTTTTGCAACACCGGTACGGTTTGAATCGGACATTCGACTCCCAAATCACCGCGTGCCACCATAATTCCGTCGGATTCTCTTATAATATCGTCCAATTCCTCAATCGCACTCGGCTTTTCAAGTTTTGAAATAATCCACGCACGGTTACCGATAAGTTTGCGTGCCATACGCACATCGTCAATACTCTGCACAAACGACAGACACACCCAATCCACACCTTGTTCCAATGCAAATTTCAAATCTTTTTTATCTTTTTCGGTAATAGCATCAATAGGTAGACGTACATTCGGTAAATTAACACCTTTGTGCGCCGAAAGATAACCTCCCGTTTTGACAACAGTTTGTGCCGTATAGTTTTGATTTGAGATAACTTCCAACTCGACATTGCCATCATTCAAAAGCAGTCTATCACCGACTTTCAGGGCCTTAAAAATCTCTTTATGCGGCAAGGTCACACGTGTTTCATCACCGGCAATATCACGCATATCAAGCGTAAATTTCTGTCCCTTTTTGAGCAGAACCTTATCGGTTTTGAAAGTTCCGACCCGCAATTTCGGACCTTGCAAATCAGCAATCACCGTCAGATGGCGTTTATATTTTTCACCCAAACCGCGCACAATTTTCAAGCGTTCGGCGTGTTCTTCGTGTGTACCATGACTAAAGTTGAAACGAAACGCGTCCACACCGGCTTTTACCAATTTTTCAATCATTGTTTTGGATGCGGTTGAAGGTCCGATAGTCGCTAAAATCTTGGTATGCGTATCAATAGGCATTGTCTTTTCCTTTGCAAATTATTTCATTTTTCTATGTTATAAATCAAAAGTTCTTAATTTCAAGTTTAACTTTTATAAAAATTATCACTTGTCAAAAATAAATTTGTTTGCTAAAAAGACAAGCAGAAATTTTTATTTAAGGAGAAAAAATATGGCAGATGAAAATATTGTAAATGTTGAAGTCGGCGGCATCGACGCCTCGCGTTTGCGCTCACTGGTGGAACGGATTGAACGTTTGGAAGAAGAAAAGAAGGAACTTCAGAGCGATATCAGAGACATTTTTGCCGAAGCCAAGAGTGCCGGTTTTGATGTTAAGGCTCTGCGCACGGTTTTGAAATTGCGCAAAATGAATGCCGCAGACCGTGACGAACAGGAAAACTGGGTTGCCACATTGCGTCGTGCACTCGATTTTTAGGCCTTAATCGGATTTACTTGAAAAAACGGCGTTTTATAAATTGAAACGCTGTTTTTTGTGCATAATGTTTCTTATTAAGCGCGGTCTTCCGGTTCCCACGGAAAGTTTATCCAAAGATTCTGCGGTTCGGTAATCGGGGCAAAATCCGGCACAACTTGCGGATTTTTGTTGATGAGTGTGTAGATTTGCGTATGCGGATATTTGCGGCGTAAATACAATAAGGTTTCGCCGCTGTCGCAAATATCATCAATAATATATGTGTTCGGCGCATCGGGAATTGTATCCGTGGTCGTATCAATCAATGTCGAGCGCTCTTTATCCGAATCGTATGAAGAAAGGCGAATAAAGCGAATTTCTTTACAATCCAAAAAATGCGCCACCAACGCCGTCGGCATCAAACCGCCGCGCGATACGGCAACCAGTGTGTAACCGTCGGGTGTCAGAGATTTAATCCGTTGAGCAATCAGACGACACGCCGCCTCAACCTGCTCGGAAGAAATAATTTTCATCGTTTTTCACTCCTTACTTTAATGCAAACGGGTATAGCAAAAAAGAAAAAATGCGTCAATAATTATTTATGATTTGACAAAAGAAAATTTATATGTTATAGGAAACATACTTTTTACACAATTCTTATATTATTTACCCTCAAAACTTTTTGCCTATGAACAAATTGTTTGTAAAGTCCGTAAACACTCGGAATGACGCCTATGATGTAACTTTCGGCGCAAATGAGAAAAACGAAGTTCTGGCCACCGTTGAAAACAGCGCCGGTCAGCTGATGTACAAAGATGTCGGTCTGGTGGATTTATCCGGTCGCAAGACACGTGTTCCGGCAACTGTGCATAACGCCCTGAACACTGTCCGACCGACGCAGGAACAGCGTCTGAAGATTGAAAGTTTCCAGCGTATCTGTGTTGCCCGTCTCGGCTGGAGTATAGGCTGTTTCGCGCATCTCTGATTCCGATTGTTCGGCAATAACAAAAAAGCATCTCAACCTAAAAAAGGTTAAGATGCTTTTTTGTTACTCTTATACTTTCCGCGCCGAAAAATTTCCGTCTTTGAAATAATCTCGATTATCAGACCGACTGTCATAATGTGGCTTGTCCTTTTCGTTTTTCCACGCCAAATCGTGATTTGCGGCGATAAGATACAGAGCCGAAACGATGAACACACCCCACATAATGTACTCACCATACTCCTCCAATCCGAAGATATAAACAAACATAGCAGAACCGTAACCGAGAACGGCAGCTATAACCAAAGCGGCAACAATCAGAACAATTGTGCGCAGTACATTGCTGAAAATTCTCATTTTTTTGTTTTTTTTGATTTTGATATTGTTTTTTTTGATGATTTCAAGAGTAGTTCGGCGGATGTTCATAAAGAAAATCGGCCGCAACAGAACAATTTTTAACTAATTTCATTTTAGACAAATAAATAACATATTTTATCGCAAAAATCAAGTATTATTTTTTATTTTACAAATCAGAACTCTTTGTTTATGATACGAATGTTTTAACTTGC
The DNA here is from genome assembly GCA_017479985.1 of Alphaproteobacteria bacterium. Lineage (GTDB taxonomy): Bacteria > Pseudomonadota > Alphaproteobacteria > RF32 > CAG-239 > RUG410. The sequence continues at coordinate 7,816 of JAFVBL010000002.1, forward strand.
GAGGATTTTATGGCATATCCGGAATATTATACCATATTGGGCGTTTCAACCGATGCATCGCCGGAAGAAATCAAAAAGGCGTATTATCGGTTGGCAAAACAATATCATCCGGACACACATTCGGGCGATAAAGATGCGGAAGAAAAGCTCAAACATATCAATGAAGCTTATGATGTGCTGAAAGATTTGGCAAAACGTGCCGAATATGATTATTTCGGCACAGCTTCCGAACCGGCGGAATCCGCAACGCAATATCCCGATACGGCACCGCCCGAATCGGCAAAACAAAATCCAAGTTATACCGAACCGACACAACCGGAAAAATACGGATGGCGTTTTGCGGGCGGCAAGATTTGTTTATTGATTTTTATGTTTCTGTATGCTTTGTTCCTTTATGCGCATCGCGACCCGCAAGACCCGAACAATTTGCTGAAAATTTTGATAAACAGCTCCGCGGCAATCGCAAATATCAGCGATAATTTGGCGCACAACTTTCATAAATACACCGGTCGCAAGTTTAAAAACAGCGAAACGCAGAAAAAAATGATGTTTTATGCCGTACGAAACAATAAACTGTATTTGCTCAACATTATGTTGGATTATATGTCACCGAATTTAATTGCGGCGGAAGAATATCATCGCTCATTATTGATGCTTGCCGAAAAACCGGAAATTATCGAGTTGTTGCTACGTTCGGGTGCAAATGTAAATCATAAAGACGATTTAGGAGAAACGGCTCTGACTCTGGCGGTTCGCCGCAATGATGTACTGGCGGCGGAATTGTTGCTCAGGTCCGGCGCAAATATTCATTACGTTTTACCGAATGGTCAGACACCGATGCAACTTGCCGTAGAACAAAATAATACGGTGATGATGGCCGTTTTGCAAAGCTATGGTGCCTCTATGCCGTAATATTTTCGGTCACAAAACAATATACGTCAGAATTTGTCGGTATTGAATGATATTTCTTTTTGTATGATGAAATATAAGGAGAAATGATATGAAAAAAATACGCGAAATTGTTTTAGATACCGAAACGACAGGAATAAACCCGTTCGGCAAGGACCGTTTGGTTGAAATCGGAGCGATTGAATTGATTAACGGCAAGCCGAGCGGACGTATTTTCCACCGATATATCAATCCGCGGCGCCGTATTCCGAAACATATCCGCGCCGTTCACGGTTTGGATATAAGCTTTTTACGTGATTTTCCGACTTTTGATAAAATAGCACCGCAATTTTTGGAGTTTATCGGTACGGATAGCATTTTGGTAGCACATAATGCCGACTTTGATATAAATTTCTTAAATTGCGAACTTAAAAGAGCCGGTTACTCTACTCTGCACAATCATCGGGTTACGGATACATTAAAACTGGCGCATCAGATGTTTCCCGCACAACGAAATACGCTGGATTGCTTATGCAACCGTTTCGGGATAGACTCTTCCGCACGCGTTTTTCACGGAGCCTTACTTGATGCGCATCTGTTAGCGAACGTCTACCGACATCTGCGTCCGCATAAATTTGACAGACTGATAAAATTTTTCAGAATTTGCAAACAAACACTATGTGCTTTGTTCAACGATAAACGGCAAATTCAGCGAATTATCTATTGACTTTTGTCCAGAATAATGTATATTGATAACAAACAAAATCATTAAGGTATGGATTATAAATCATTTATTCAAGATGAGCTGAGCAAGTTCAGACTAATCTTGCTTGAGCGCGGTATCAGCGGTGAAGCGTGGCGGAAGTATATGGCAATCAAGTTGCGTTTGCTTAAAGGGCAATTCGACTTTGAAGGCAACCCGAAATGGCAGACTTTCCGCAAACGCGTGCAACCTCTGGTTCGTATGCGCGGCAACAAAATTGTGTGGCACGGAACAGAATCGGAAGATTTTTTGGCGAAGGTTTCAATTGATGATTTTAATTTGGCAACAGAGCCGGAAAAATTTGTCATCATCACGAATCGCGTTACATCGTCTCTGATGCCGTGCGGTAAAATCAAGGTTTGTTTTCCGAGTGACAACGCCGGCATTTTCCGCCCGTCTGCCGTTTGTGTATTTCAACAACTGCCGGACTGTACCAGTTTTATCGGCTTGCTGTTTGAGGTACACCTTGAATCCGCCGACGTGCGCCAATGTTATGATGAGGTGCTGAAATGCCATATTGTCACGGTACAGTTGTATTATTACAGCTATATCAAAAACATTTTGGCTCAGCGCTCACAGATGCTACCGGATACCGAAGAAGAAGAGCTGGAAGTTCGCAAGGTTCGGGAAGTCAACAAAGTAAAAAAACCGGAAAAGCCAAACAAAGTCATTCGTATGCCGCAGCGTTCGCATTAAACTGAAAACCCCGCAGACAGTTGTCATACCGTCCGCGGGGTTTTCTGTGCTTTATTCCAATCCGAGTATTTTTTTAAATTCGGGTGAAATAATCTTTTCCAAATCGTCGGCTGTGTATCCTTTAAAGTGAATAAAATCCAAAGACTTTCGTCCGTAAATATACCACCAGCAGAAAAAATGCCCGACAACCCATACAAAAGCCAGAAGACAGAGAATAAACTCATCGGCTTGAGCCGTCCGAGAATTTGCCGCACCGTATAGAAGCGCCGTAATGAAATCACCGTAAATCATCATTGCAACAAATGCGGCAACACTGACGACAAAAGAACTCAGGCAAATCGCCACGGTCTTGTAACATCGGTTTTTACAAGCGGCATATTGCGGCACCAAAAAACCGAGCCAAACCGTCAGGAGTAAAATCCCCATCGCAATCATAAAAATTTTGCTCATAGAATTATAAATTAAATCAATAATGTCATCTGATACAAAAATTATATCGGCAACCTTCAGGTTTGTCAAGTTTTTGCTGTTTTGATGTTGACATAAACGATAAAGTCTTTATAATGTAAAGCGGTTTTTAATTTTTAAGATATGGATATACAACAGCAAATCAAGGATTTTCGGCGCAAGCTGAAATCTTACAGTCTCTCGGAGAGCGATGAACAAAAGTATGTGGAGATTGAGACACGTTTGCTCAAGTCGGAACAGATGCCGTTTAATGAACTCTTGGCACGTGCAAAAAAAATTAAGCCGCTCGTCCGATTGGATGCCAGCGATGTTGATGACTGCGTTAAAAAACACGGTGTATTTCTCGATTCGGACAGGCTTTGCTTTTGTAAGCCGTGCGATATCAAAAACCGTAGCTACCTCTATGACTTCGACGTGTCAAAAATCGTGATGTTCAAAGGGCAAATGTTTGCCGTACCGAAACGAAAGAAAGTGGGAGAATTCACCTGCTACCATAACACCGGCACATTTTACGGCTTTTTGGTGCCCAGCGTTGATGAGGTATTGCAGCAGATACCCGCCGAAATAGACTGGCACACGGTTGATGCGTTTGAACTCTCGTTTCCGTCGATGGATTTCTCAGAAATCTACGACTGTTTGCTTGACCGTCACATCTCAACGGTTCATCTCTACCGGTTTGACAGCGGTTTGCCTCAAAAAATCAAGGCGCAACCCGTTGTATTTGATGGACAGCGTTATAAATAACGCATTCACTCGGCCCTGCTTTTGCGGGGCTTTTATTTTGCATTTTTGATGATTTTTGTTGACTTTTATGATGAATCCGCTTAATATTTGGACAGAAAAACAATTATCAATATACATATTTACTTTCAAAAATTTTCTGCTTATGAAAAAGATTTTGATTGGCATTATTCTTTTGCTTGCCGTGTTGTTGATTGGCTTATCAACCTCTGCCACATTTTTGGGTGAAGGTCTGGTCGGCTATCTGGTGATTGAACTTATCGCAGTCGGTGCACTGGCGTATTGGCTGCCGAAACTCTTTGCACCGAAAAATCCGAAGGTTGCCTATCTGGTTGAGGTCATTCTCGGTATTTGCGGAATTATCTCTTTTGCCTGGTTCGGCATATCGACCGGTCTGAACAATTCCATGCTTCAGCGCATAGGCTCGTGGCTTTTGCTTAACAGTCTGTTTCTGCTTGGAATTGGTGCGGCATATTCGTTTCTGCCGTGGTTTTTAAACCTTTCTGCCGATTCGGAAATACGCGTTTCCGAGCAAGAAACGGAACCTGTAAAAAACGATGGTCTGCTCGGCGAAAATGCTACCGGTTGGTGCGATATAGTATAATTCTGCAATATGGCCGATATTAAACAGATTGCATATGCAATTTTGCTTTCGACGTATCGAGATATTGATAATATCCGTAAGATTCTGAGAGATGAATAGGTTCTACGTCAAAGGTAGGGGCAAAGAGTAGTTGCCTAAAGCTTATAAAAGTATATAATCGTTTGACCAAAAACAATTTTAGGGAGAACTACTCAATGCTTAAAGACGATATTATCACAAAGAATGCAAACATCAATATA
>JAFVBL010000016.1 GCA_017479985.1 Alphaproteobacteria bacterium
CGGGCGTACGGTTTTAGAAATTTTGAAAATTATCGCTTGCGTGTTAGAATTTTATGTGCTTAAACTATAATTACGAGGTCAAACTGATGACTTTTAACTTTTATAATTTTTTACTCTTGCCCCCACTTTTGACGATGAACCAATCAGCTTTTTCTTTTGTAGAATAGTAATCTATGGGGAAAGGATTCTGTTCTCCGTCGGCAACTTTGTTTTGTAAACCGCAACACTTCAAGTAGAAAATTGCGCGGTTATAATCTTTATCCGTTTCTAAATGCGGATTGATTTTGGCACCGAGTTTCGATTCTATAAATTCAACAGATTCTTTATCTAAATCACACGGTGTATTGATTATATTGTCAGCCATTGTTTTTCTCCTTATTTTTTATACTATACCAGATTCAAATTATTTTGTCAATACGATTTTGTATAGAATAAGCGTAAAAATATTGTGATAACGTGTGATAAAATCTTGTACAAATATTCGGATAAGCTAAGATAAGAAAAACACTTATAAGGAACTCGGAAAATGCTTAATATTTTATGGACCGCTTTTTTTATCGTCAGTTTTTTGGCGGCGGTGGTGCAATGGGCCTTTATGGGAAATACGGCGATTTTCAGTGAAATGGCAAATCAACTGTTTTCGGCCGCAACCAATGCGTTTCAATTATCGCTCAATTTGACCGGTATGCTTTGTTTGTGGCTTGGCTTGCTTAAAATTGCCGAAAAGTCCGGCTTAACGGAATTTCTTGCCAAGGCACTGCGCCCGCTGTTTAATGTGATTATGCCGGAAGTTCCGGCAAGCAGTCCGGCCATCGGTTCAATCGTGATGAATATGGCGGCCAATATTTTGGGTTTAGACAATGCTGCAACGCCGATGGGGTTAAAAGCGATGGAACAGTTGCAAGCACATAATTCGCACAAAGACGAGGCCTCAAATGCCGAAATTATGTTTATTGTGATAAACGCATCGGCAATTACGGTGTTGCCGATTTCTATTTTGATGTATCGTCATTTGCAGGGGTCGACCAATCCGAGTGCGGTATTTGTGCCGATTTTGCTCGCAACATCGTGTTCTACTCTTGCCGGATTTTTAGCTGTGGCATTTGTGCAGAAATTGCGGATTTTCAATCGCACGGTTTTGATATATTTACTTGGGTTAATCGCTTTGGTCGGTGGTCTGTGCGCTCTGTTTCGGCATCTTTCGCCGCAAGCACGCCTGAATTATTCGGAAACTTTCGGAAATGCTTTAATTTTGTTGTTTATCTTTCTGTTTTTGCTGGTTGGGTGTGTTAAAAAACTTAATCTTTATGAAACATTTATTGAGGGAGCAAAAGAGGGATTTCAAATTGCTGTACAAATTATTCCGTATCTGGTGGCGATGCTGACGGCAATTGCCGTACTTCGTTATTCCGGCGTTCTTGACGGCATTGTGTGGTTCTTTGGCAAGTTGTTTGCGTGGCTCGGCGCGGATACCGACTTTATTCCGGCACTGCCGACAGCATTGATGAAACCGCTTTCGGGCAACGGTGCGCGTGCAATGATGCTTGAAACAATGCAGAATTACGGTGCGGACAGTTTTCCGGCTTTTGTATCGTCGGTGATGCAAGGTTCTACCGAAACCACATTGTATGTGATTGCGCTTTATTTCGGTGCGGTAAAAATTGCTAAAACAAGGCACGCGGTTCCGTGCGCGTTGTTTGCCGATTTTGTCGGAATTACGGCGGCGATTATCTTTTCTTATATGTTTTATGAGGGCTAGAAGATGAAAATATTGGTGCAAAAGGTGCTGTCGGCATCGGTTACGGTGGAAAATAAAGTTGTGGCGCAAATCGGCGGCGGATATTTGCTGTTTGTCGGGGTAGAAAAGGGGGATGCCGCAATGCAGGCGGACTATCTCGCTAAAAAAGTGGTGAATTTCCGCATTTTTACCGATGAAAATGACAAGATGAATCTTTCGATTCAAGATGTCGGCGGCGAAATTTTAGCCGTGTCGCAGTTTACATTGGCAGCGGATTTAAGCCGCGGCAATCGTCCGGGGTTTGATACTGCTGCCGCGCCGCAAGATGCCGCACCGTTGTATGAATATTTTGTCGGGCAGTTGCGCACATTCGGATTAAACGTACAAACCGGAGTTTTTCGTGCCGATATGAAAGTTGCCCTTGTCAACGATGGTCCGTGCACATTTATTTTACAAAAATAATTCTTGTATTAAATCATAATTTGATTCTTGTAATCGTTTGTTTCCAAATCTCAAGCTTTATCTGTTCCGGAATTGAGGCATTGGCGGGACTTGTTGAAGGTAAAACCGCATAGTTCGGCTGTTCGTCACAAAGCAAACCGCCGTTGTATTTTTTGAAGTACAGAAACGCTTTTTGCCCGTTGAAAATATAGAATTTTACATTCGGCAGAAGCCGAAAATCATTAGGTATTGCATTTTTTATGGCTGAATCCAAACTTCCGTCGCGTTCGCACGCGGCGAGGGCGTCCCATAAGCCGATACCGTGCCGCAATAACAGCGTACGTCTCTCGGCAGCGGTTACAACAGGCAAAGCCGCATTTAAAATATATGCCATATAGCGCCAAAAACGATTTTGCGGATGGGCATAATACATTTGCTGTCTCAGTGATTCCGCACTCGGCATTGTACCGACAATAACTGCACGTGTATTTTCATCTGTCCACGGGGCAAAGCAATGTATCATTTTTTTTACAAAACTTGAGTGACTTTTGCCTCAACGTCGGCCATATCTTCCGTCGGCTCAAAGCGATCTATAACTTTGCCGTCACGATTGACCAAGAATTTGGTGAAGTTCCATTTGATGTCGCTTTTTTTCGCATAATCCGCGTCGGCACGCGACAGCATTTTATCCATAAAAGCGCCGGCATCGGTTGTGGTATCAAAACCTTTAAATCCTTGCTCTTGCTTTAAGAACTTAAATAATTCACAGGCTTTTTCGCCGTTGACTTCAACTTTGGCAAATTGCGGAAACGTAACGCCGAAACGCGAGGTGCAAAACTTGGCGATTTCCGCTTCCGTCCCAGGTGCCTGATGTCCGAATTGGTCACACGGAAAATCAAGTACAACCAGTCCTCTTTCGGCGTATTTTTCATACATTTCCTGCAAGTCGGCATAATGCGGTGTAAATCCGCACTCTGTTGCCGTGTTGACAATCAATAAAACTTTGTTTCTGTATGTCTCCAGAGTTTGTGTTTCACCTTGCATATTTTGCACTTTAATATCATAAATATTCATCACTTTTCTTCCTTTGCTGCTTTTTTCGAGGATATATCATTACCGACGACTTTTTCAATGACTTTCTGCCCAATCGGACTTTGCGACATTGTCTCAAACATACCGGCCAAATTTAAACCGCCTTGCGGAGAAAAAATATCGGCAACTTTGGCAACGCCGGTCGGAACGGTATTAGCCATTGTATTGATTTTAATATCAGCCTTACCGAGGTTCTTTGCCTGTTCAATACCGACTTCACACAGAGCTTTAATTTGTTCGAGGCGGACCAGATAATCCTGATAACCCTGATTTTCGCCGATTTCTTTGGCAAGCGTAATTTGTGCAGTGACCGGTGCCAATTCCATTTGTTTTTTCGCTTCGGCTTCTGCCTTACCCTTAGCTTCGATTGCTTCAGCCTCTTTCAAGCCTTTGCTTAAATCGGCTTCGGCACGCAGCTCAATTTGCTTTTTATCGGCTTCGGCACGTAATTCGATTTGTTTTTTATCGGCTTCGGCATTCAGCTCAATTTGAGCTTTTTTGGCCTCGGCATTTTTAACGGCAACGGCTTTTTCCTGTTCGGCCAAAATAATACTTGCCTCCTTATCGATTTCCGCCTTTTTGATTTGATTGACTTTTATTACTTCCATTTCTTTTTCGGCGGTTACTTTAGCTTGCTCTTTAACCGCTTGTTTTGCGCGTTCATCGGCCAAACCGACTTCTTGCTGTACGGTTGCTTTTTTCATACCGACCTGCTGATTGGCTTCTTCCTGCCGCAAATCAACTTCCTGCTTGGCAATAATTTCTGCCTCGCGTGCTTTTTTCATATTGGAGGCAACTTCGGAACGTGATTGCATTTCGATTTCGGAAGATTTTTTTGCCATAATATTGCCGATAACGTCGGAATCTTTTGAGTCACGTACGTCCATCAGCTCAATATTTTTTACCGGTTCAACCCCCCAGTTGCCAAGCTGTTCTTTCACCATTTCGGTAAAGCGCGAGCCGTAAATGGCACGTTCTCCCATAATATCTTCAAGTTCGGCATTTGCCATAATCGAACGCACCGCACCGCGTACAATGTCCGTAATTTGACTTTTCAGCTCTTCAAAATTACTGATACGCGCTGCAGCCGTATTGGAATCGGAAATTCGGAAAAACGCCTTAACATCGACCACAAACGGTAAACGCCCCTTATCATAAGCCTCGTATGCCACGAGTGTCACATCAAATACCGAAATCGGTAAAATTGTGCGTGTCACACCAATCAACGGGATACACGCCGGAAATTCGTAATAAACGTTTCCGTGATTGTCTTTGGAACCTTTGCCGTAAGAAATAGTTTCCGAACCGCGTTGAATAATATGTACTTCATTTGTCGGTACAACACGCCGCAAACTGAAAATCCATAAAACCAAACATCCGAGAACAATGGCGGCAACACCGCCGATACCGAGACTTACCATAATCAACCTCCAAATAATTGAACTGAAAAAATAAGGAAATTTCCTTATAAGAAGTATGCTGCTTTTATGATTTTTAAGCAAGCGAATAAACAAGTTTATAAACAGAAATATCCGCTTTGTTGCATCAGGCGCGAAATGCATAAAAATCCTTGCAAAATAAATAAAAATGTTTATTATCAAAGAAGATTTATGCAAAATATTAAGGAGAATGTGATGAAAAAAAGTCTGATTGCCGCGTTTGTTGTATTGTTTGCAACTCAAGCACAAGCCTCTGTTCTGGAACTGATAGAAAGCATAAAACAGAATAATTTGCCTGAAGTTTTGAATTTGCTTGATAAAGGCGAAAATGTAAATGCTGCCAACGAGCAGGGAAATACACCGCTGCATTATGCCGTGGCAACGGATAATGCAGAAATTGCCGAAATTTTGCTTGCCAAAGGTGCGGATATAAATGCGGCAAATGCTAAAGGTTGGACCCCGTTGAAAATTGCCGAAAAAAAGCAGGTGCCGAATGTGTTGCCGATTTTGCAGAAAGCTTTGCAGAGCAATACGGATAATAATACCGTTGCAACAAAAGTTTCTGCAGCGATTCAACAACAAGCGGAACCGGTGGCGGCGACTGTTCAAAACACAGCAGAAAAAGTGCAGGAAGAAATTCGGACGGCGGAAAATGTGTCCGATGCAGAAAAAGAACAATATATGGCTTTGATTGAACGGGCAAAAGAAGGGATTTTATCTGCCCGTCAGGAGCTTGATGCCGCACAAGAGCGCAATAAGGAATTGGAGGCCGAAATTGCCAAACTGAAAGCCGATAAAGCGCTGTTGGTAAAGTCAGTTGAACAAAAATCGGCTCACAAGGATATTGTTCCGGCAAAAACGGCAGCGTCACAGACACCGAAAAAACAAAGCGAACCGGTGAAAAGTACGCAAACAACACCGAAGAAACCTGCACAGCAAGGCAAGGTATCGGTATTAAATCCGCAGATTTTTGCCGGCAACGAAGAAATTGTATATTGCTTGAATTATTTGGGGCAGGGCGATGATAAAAATATGCTGAAAGCTGCCGGTTATTATGCGTCAACGGTTGGTATCGGCGAAGCGCGTTACAACAAAATAGCCGATTTATCAAATACATTTTTTGCATCGGCGGATACAAACACGCTGAAAAAACGCAGCGACGAGTGCAGTAAACTTATTACACCGTCAAACGCCGAAAAGCAAAATATGATTATCCGCAGTTTGAATTACGCCATAGGGCATTAAAATTGTGTGATGTTTGAAAATCCCTGAGTGATTTTGGGGATTTTTGCTTAAAAATAAAGGGACGATACAATGGAAAAAAAGCAAGAAGACGAAATATATCGGGAAGCTATAGATTTTTTCGGCGAAACATCGCAAAAAATAATGGTGGTGGAAGAAATGTCCGAGCTGACAAAAGAACTGTGTAAAGAGTTGCGTAACCGCGGGGATATCGAACATATTGCAGATGAATTGGCCGATGTGGAAATTACATTGGCGCAAATCAAAAAAATTTACGGCATTCATCAGACGGTTGAAGAACATAAAGATTTTAAGTTGCGGCGTTTGGCTTCTAATATTATAAAGCTGAAAGCTGCGGCAGATTGATAATCGTATCTGAAAAAAAGAATGTGCATAAAATAACAAACAGGCTTGTTTTAGAGTAGGCTTTAAGCATTATTTTTATAAAAGACGAAACAAAAATTCTTCAAAATAAACTTAAAATCAGGAGGAAAAATGAAAAAACTTTTATCGTTAATAATTGCGGCGTGTGCCGTTTTTACGAGTTTTAATTCACAAGCAAAGGAAAATCAAATGACAGAAAATAAAATATTGGTGGCATATTTCAGTGCCACGGGAACAACTGCCGGCGTGGCAGAAAGATTAGCATCTGCCGTCGGTGCCGATTTGTTTGAAATCAAACCGGAACAACCGTATACGGAAGCAGATTTGGATTGGCGTAACAAGCAAAGCCGCAGTTCGGTGGAAATGGATGATATGAGTTCGCGTCCGGCAATTGCGTCAAAGGTTGAAAATATGAGCAAATACGATGTTGTGTTTGTCGGTTTCCCGATTTGGTGGTATCGCGAACCATCGATTATAGATACATTTATGGAAAGCTATGATTTTGCCGGTAAAACGGTTGTGCCGTTTGCAACTTCCGGCAGCAGCGGAATGGGTAAATCAGGTGAGCTTATGCAAAAACTGGCGCCGAATGCCAAAGTGCTTGAAGGAAAGCGGTTCCCTGCAAATGTTTCGGCTGATGAGCTGAAATCTTGGGCAGACTCGTGGCTTTAATTAACCTTACACAATACAGAAAAACCGTCGAATATTCAATTCGGCGGTTTTTATATATCTCATCATTTTTGCTTTTCAAATACGCTAATCATAACGGTGCCTTCAAATCATTTGCCACAGGTCGTTCAGAATATCGGATAGTTTCATATTTAGCAGCTTATCCTCCATTGCTTTTTGAACACTCAAAAGTCTGTCATCTAAAATGTTATGAACATTTTTGCCGACCGGACACTTCGGGTTCGGATTTTTATGAAAGGCAAAAAGCGTATCGTGTTCCAGAGGCTCTATGGCTCTATACACATCTAAAAGGCTGATTTCTTCCGGCTTTTTCAACAGCGTAATGCTCCCGCTTGCCCGACCGCGCGGAATCTGCACTATCTCCGCGGCCTTGAGTTGCAGCAATATATTACGAATGATTACGGGATTAACTTGCACCGAACCTGCCAAAAATTCACTCGTAACGTGATATTCATCTTTGAATGTTGCAATGGCGGTCAATATGTGTAAAGCAATCGTAAATCGGCTTGAAATCTGCATTTGCTTATTCCGTTAGCACAGTTCGGCATCACCGAAACCAAATTGCGTCAAAGAGCCTTCTTTTGCCTGAATACAGATAAAATGAAATTCACCGTCACCCGTGTTTTCAATCGTTCTGGCAATACCGGTTGCCACACGTACTGCCGAGCCTTCTTTTACATTGATTTTAATATCGCCGACCGTAATAATTCCGGTACCTTTTAAGATGATATAGACTTCTTCGTTTTGTATGTGTTTGTGGTTAAACGGCACTTTAAAACCCTTTGGTGCCGCATTCACCGAAATTTCACAGCTTGTCAAGGCAAGAGCATTGTGTAGAAAAGCTTTGCCGTTTTCCAGTTTAGCAATTTCTGCGAATGTTCCCAAATCAGTATTTGTATATTCAGTCATTATATTTCTCCTTATAAAATGATTATCAAATATTGTTCAACCAATAAAAGGACTATTTAACCGTAACAACATCAACATCTATTGTTGTTGGTTCATTGGTATCTTTATCCACTTCGCTAACGATTTCCACAGTCTTTTCAGGGGTTACTTTGATACCGTTCCAGTCTTCGTCATCAATTTCCACCACCACTTCTTTCGTAGCATCTTTGAAAGTGTATTTTTCATCGCCCAAACTGTTGAGAATATTTCCTTGCAAAACAATTTTGGCTTCATCGTTTGAGTTTAAGGCCTCTTGTACGGTAATGACAGCAGATTGATTGACGCTTGGTCCTTTAAAACCGCCTGTTGTTTGTGCATTGGCAATATTGGTTGACGCATATATTGCGAATAAGGTTAAAAGTGTTTTTTTCATTTTAAATCTCCTTAATTGTAATATAGGTTGTTACATTTCGTTTATGTGTATAAAATACATTTTTGTAATGTCAATAGTTACAATTATTTTTTTGTGAATAATTTTGCAGCAGTTTGATAAAATGCAACAGACTTTCGCGTTTGTCGTTATGGTGTGAACAAAGTACGATTTTAAACTTTTCCGGACAGATGTATGGTATCCACGCAAATTCATCGGTAAAATCATTAAAGAAATCCGGCGATAGGCAAATTCCTTTGTTTGCGGCAACGTTGGTCAGTGTGGTATCGTGGTCGGCGGAGTTGAAAAAGTTGATTCTTTTTGAGTGAATCAGCCTTTGCTGCACTCGTTGCAAAGCCGGAGGCGAACCGCCGCCGACCATCAGTGTTCGACCGTATAAATCTTCCTGACTGATTGATTTTTTCTGCGCCAAAATATCATCGTGTCTGGCAACAAGCGAAATACCGCATTCATAAAGCGGAAATACTTTAATATCCGGAATGTGCCGAACTTCAAAATCCATTGCAATCAGAATATCAAGCTTATTTTGCAAAAAGTCATCGGTATTATAAAAGCCGATAAACCTCGGTGTGACGGAGACATTCGGGTATTTATCGCCGAATTGCATCATTGCCTGCGGCAAAATCGGCAACATCGAGCGGACCGGAATACCGACGGATATATCATCCGAGTATTTTGCGCTGAAATTTTGCCCTTGCTCTACGGCATTTTTCAAATCTGCCCGAATAAACCGCAGAGCCTGACAAAACTGTGCGCCGGCGGGGGTGATGACGGCACCTTTGCCTGAACGGTCAAAGATTTTGAATCCGACTTCTTCTTCCATAGTTTTAATTTCATATGAGAGTGTCGGTTGCGAAACACAAAGTTTTTCCGCCGCGCGGTTAAAATTCAGAGTTTGCGCCAGTTCAAGTACCGCATCGATTTGTTTGGTATTCATAATGTGTTCCTTTTTAATAAAAAAAATCTATTGAATATTATATATTTCAATTAGACTTTTATATTATAAGATGTTATTTAATTTGTAAACAACAATTTTAAGGAGAAGAAAATGCAATATGTAAAATTAGGTAACACCGGTGTAGATGTTTCACGGATTTGTCTGGGTTGTATGAGCTTCGGCAAACCGGGGAAAGAAAACGGAGTCTTTCCGTGGGCAAAAGATTATGATGACGCCAAGCCGATTTTCAAAAAAGCGATTGATTTGGGCATCAATTATTTTGATACGGCCAATGTTTATCAGATGGGAACTTCGGAAGAAATCACCGGCCGCTTGATTAAAGATTTCGGCCTAAACCGCGATGAAATCGTGGTAGCAACCAAGGTACATTTCGATATGCGTCCGGGACGTCCGAACGGCGGCGGTTCGAGCCGTAAGAATATAATGGCGGAAATTGACCACAGTTTACAGCGTTTAGGACTTGATTATGTCGATTTGTATCAAATTCACCGCCTTGACCACAATACACCGTGGGAAGAAGTTATGGAAGCATTGCACGATGTGGTAAAAGCCGGAAAAGCCCGCTATATCGGTGCCAGTACAATGTTTGCGTGGGAATTTGAGCGTTTACAGGGAATTGCAGAACGCCATAACTGGACAAAATTTATCTCTATGCAAAATCAATATAATCTGATTTATCGTGAAGAAGAACGTGAGATGATGCCTCTGTGTCAAGACAGAAAAGTAGCCGTTGTGCCGTGGTCACCGTTGGCCGGCGGGAGATGTGCACGTCCGTGGGGTGAGCAAACCGCGCGTTCCAAGATTGATGATGTGTCGCCGATGGTATGGACAACACCTCAGCAAGATAAAAAAGTTGTGGATGCGCTGGAAGAGGTATCCAAACAAAACGGACATACGATGGCGCAGAATGCGTTGGCGTGGATGCTTTCAAAACCTTATGTGACGGCACCGATTGTCGGTACGACTTCCGTGCAGCACGTGGAAGAAGCGGTTGCGGCACTGGATATTAAACTCAGCGATGAAGAAATAAAAGCTTTGGAAGCACCGTATGTGCCGCATATTAAAACCGGCGCGTTTTAACAAAAAAAACTTGACTTAGAGTGTGGTTTAATTGCTACACTCTGAGTTGTTTTAATAAAACGGGAAAGAAAAAATGAAGAAATTTTTATCAATATTTGCGCTGATTTTAACCGTTTTCGGATTAAATAATCAGGCACAGGCGGAGGAAAAAAATATGGCAAATACAAAAAAATTGGTGGTTTATTTTTCAAAAACCGGAGAACAATACAGTGTCGGCAATATTTCGGAGGGAAATACGGCGATTGTGGCAAAAATGATTGCCGCACAAACCGGTGCCGATTTGTTTGAGGTCAAGCTCAAAAAAGATACGTATCCGGCAGCCTATAAGGCGTTGACCGAGGTGGCTCTGTCAGAGAAAAAGTCCGGTGCACGGCCGGAAATCGCCGGTGATGTTGCTAATTTTGCCGATTATGACGTGGTGTTTGTCGGTACGCCGAATTGGTGGGCTGATTTACCGATGGCGATGTATACATTTATGGAGGCGCACGATTGGAACGGTAAAAAAGTTGCGCCGTTTGTAACACACGAGGGGAGCGGTTTAGCCTCGATTCCGAACAAAATTCAGACGGTGACAAATGCCGAAATGCTCAGCGGTCTGGCTGTTTACGGGCATATTGCGCAAAACAGCCGTGATGAGGCGCAAAAAGCTGTATCCGCTTGGTTGCAACAACTCGGATTTTAGGGAGATGCCGGTTATGACACAAACATATTTGAAATTAAATAACGGGCTTGAAATGCCGCAATTCGGATTGGGGGTATATTTGGTTCCGGACGGTAAAGATACCGTAGAAGCGTGCTTGAATGCGTTTCAGCTCGGGGTACGCCATATTGATACGGCACACGCTTATCAAAACGAACGCGGCGTCGGCGAAGCATTGAAGCAAAGCGGCCTAAAACGTGAAGAAGTCTGGATTACAACAAAGTTGTGGCCGACAGAATACGGTGAGGGTCAAACACTTAAAGCCATAGATAAAATGCTTGAACGCTTGCAAACGGATTATATTGATTTATTGCTTCTGCACCAACAGGTCGGTGATTATATTGGTGCGTGGAAAGATATGGAAAAAGCTGTTGCATCAGGCAAGGTCAAAGCCATAGGTATCAGTAATTTTAATGAACATTTGGAAGATTTGTTGCAACACGCGACAATTAAACCGGCGGCGATTCAGGTGGAATGTCACCCGTATTTTCCGCAGCACGAACTGAAAAAACGTATGGCGGAATACGGCACGGTGCTGGAAAGTTGGTATCCGCTCGGACACGGGGATAACAATTTGATTAACGAGCCGGTTTTTACAAAATTGGCACAGAAATACGGTAAAACGAATGTGCAAATTATATTGCGTTGGCATATTCAGGAAGGTAATTCCGTTTTTCCGAAAACAACAAATCCGCAGCACTTGCGGGATAATTTTGATATTTTCGATTTTGAATTATCGGCCGAAGATATGGCGGAAATTGCAAAATTAAACAGCGGTAAACGCTATTATACCGCCACTTTGGCGGAACAGGAACATTTTATGCAGTGGAAACCTGCAGATTAACAACGGGAGAAAGAAAAATGAAAGTATTACTTATAAACGGTTCGCCGCATAAAAACGGTTGTACGAATACGGCACTTGAAGAAATTGCTCAAACTTTGCAAGAAGAAGGCATCGGTGCGGAAATTTATCATATCGGCATCAAACCGATTGCCGGTTGCCGCGGTTGCGGCGCTTGCACAAAACTCGGTAAGTGCGTAATTGATGACGGTATCAATGAATTCATTGAATATGCCAAAGATTTTGACGGTTTTGTTTTCGGTTCGCCGGTACACTATGCCGCTGCTTGCGGTGCCATCACATCGTTTATGGATAGAGCCTTTTTTGTGGCGTTTCAGTCCGGACGCGGTGAGGTATTTAATCATAAGCCGGCTGCGGCGGTGGCCAGTGCGCGTCGTTCGGGTACAACGGCAACGCTTGACCAACTCAATAAATATTTCACCATTTCAGAAATGCCGGTAATTTCCGGGCGCTATTGGAATATGGTGCACGGATATACGCCGGACGAGGTTCGTCAGGATTTGGAAGGTTTGCAGAATATGCGCATTTTGGCACGCAATATGGCTTGGCATTTGAAATGTTTGGAAGCGGGCAAAAAAGCCGGTGTTCCGATGCCGAAGGAAGAACAGATTGTGTTTACGAATTTTATCAGATAGGAGCATAATATGACAGATGTTGTTGTTTTAATGGGAGCCGGTTCTATCGGCATTGCGATTGCGCGTCGTGTGTCTTACGGCAAACATTTGGTTGTGGCTGATTTGAAACCCGAACACGCGGAAGCGGTTGCAAAAGATTTAAATAATGCAGGATTTGAAACAAGTGCGGTTGCGGCTGATTTATCTTCAAGAGAGTCAATCTTGAATCTGATTCGGCATTCACAGAATTTCGGAAAAATAACGCATTTAATCAACGCCGCCGGTGTTTCGCCGTCACAAGCGCCGATAGAAGCTGTGCTTAAAGTTGATTTATACGGTACGGCTGTTTTGATGGAGGAGTTCGGTAAGGTTATTGCGGAGGGCGGTTCGGCAATTATGATTTCTTCGCAGTCAGGACATAGGCTTGGTGCTCTCAGCCGGCAAGAAAACGAACTGTTGGCTTTAACACCTACGGAAGAATTGCTTGATCTGGAAATGCTGAAAAACATTTCCAATACATTGGAGGCATATCAATATTCCAAACGCTGCAACGTTTTGCGTGTGGCCTCGGAATCTGTCAAATGGGGTAAGAAGAATGCCCGCATTAACTCTATTTCGCCGGGGATTATCATTACCCCGTTGGCAAATGACGAGCTGAACGGTCCGCGCGGTGCAAACTATAAAAAAATGCTTGACTTATGTCCGTCGCATCGTGCCGGCACACCTGATGAAGTCGGTGATTTGGCTGCCTTTTTAATGAGTGATAAGGCCGGTTTTATCACCGGTGCCGATTTCTTGATTGACGGCGGCACAACGGCCTCTTATTGGTATGGTGATTTGCAATATATGCAGGGCGCAATGGGTAAATAAACTTTCTGACTATATAGTACAAAACGAAAAATAAAAATTTAGACTTGTTATTTTAAATCTTTTTAGTATAATGACAACGTGTTTAGACTATCAGAAAGGAAAAACAATGAAAAAGTTTATATCATTGGTCGCAGTTTTGATGCTCAGCGGTTGCTATACCGGTAAGAGCTTGTTTGACGGTCCGGCTTGCAACAGTACGCCGCAACCGAAACCGCAGCCGTGCGTCGAGCAGGTTGTTCCGCCTTGCGCACAGCCTCAGCCGCAACCGTGTGCTCAACCGGCAGTTCAAAGAAACGAACGTCTGGCAGGTGTGATTTATTTCGGTATCGGTTCGGATTATTTGAATGATGCCGATAAGGCGGAATTAAACCGCATTGCGCAATATGCCAAAGCAAATAATACACCGGTAAAAGTTTTGGGACACGCTTCGCATAAAGTCGGCAAAGGTGCAGAATTTAAAAAAGATGCGATAAATCAAGATGTTTCTGTCAGAAGAACGCAGAATGTTGCAAATACTTTGGCAATGATGGGTGTTAATCCGAATATGATTAACGCTGCGGCATATTCCGATTCTCGTCCGGCAGAAGTTGAAACAGATGCCAAAACAGAGGCTCTGAATCGCCGCGTGGAGATTTATTTGGAATATTAAGTTATATTGCATTAAGTCAACAGAAAAGGACTCTTCAATAAAATGAAGGGTCTTTTTTTGAGCGACAGAACTTAATTTATGCGTTTGTTAAAGAACCAAGCGGCAAAACTCAGTGTGCATAAGCCGATAATCAGCAGAGGTAAGACATTTGCCCAAATTGTCATCGCGTCAATATTTTTAAGAAACAAACCGCGTGCCAGACGGAAAAAGTAGGTCAGGGGATTAACAATGCTGAATTTTTGCAGAAGCATCGGCATATTTTCAATCGGCGTAATAAAACCGGAAAGTAAAAATGTCGGTGCCAAAAAGGCAAATACACCGAAAATAGCTTGTTGTTGTGTGTTGCAGATTGTAGAAATAAACAATCCGATTCCGGCAATGGATAGCAAAAACACAAAAATACAGGCATAAATCAGCAAATAACCGCTTTCTGCCGGAATATGAAAAATAAAATGTCCGGCAATTAACATAATGGTAAAATCCAAATACGCAACCGTAATTGCGGGAACCGTTTTGCCGATTAGAATTTGAAAAGGTTTGAGCGGCGAAACCAATACCTGTTCAAAAGTTCCGAGCTCTTTTTCCTGTGCTACCGAAAGTGCCGTAATCGCCAACATCATCACGGTTACCAAAACCCCCATAAACGAAATCACGATATACCATTGATAATTCAGCTCCGGATTAAACCAGTTGCGAACTTGTACTTTTATCGGAATTTGCGGCGTATCAATGCCGTTTGTTTCATATTGAAAGGCGGCGAAAATCTGAGTTAAATATCCGCTGACAACCTGCACCGTATTGGATTTGCGCCCATCTAAAATAAGTTGAACGGTCGGTGATTTTCCCAAATATGTTGCGGCGGCAAAATTTTCCGGAATTGTCAGTGCGACAAAAGCTTGTTCCGTATCGATTTTTTGTTGCAATTCTTGCGGATTATTAACAAAATCAATATGTTTTACATACGGTGTGTTGGCTATTTTATCAATCAACGCACGTGAAACGGGGGTATGGTCTTTATCATAAATCAACATAGAAATGCTGTTGACTTCAAAGGTAGCGGCAAATGCAAATACCGTCAGCATTAAGAGCGGCGGAAATAAAATCATTGCGCGGTTTTTCGGGTCGGACCAAATCATTTGAAATTCTTTAATGACAAGCGCCCAAACGGCGGCACATTTTGCAATAAAATCAGTCATTATTCCAACCTTTCTTTTGTCACTTTATAAAGCACGGCAAAGATAATCAGTCCGAAAATCAGCAGATTAAAACTCTCTCCGAAAATAATCGGCCAAATATTACCCGCCATAAACAAATTTTTGATAATCGGCACAAAATGTGTTGCCGGTATGATATTTGTTGCCGCTTGAATAATGTGCGGCATTGAAGAAATCTCAAACAATCCGCCGGAGAGAATAACCGCCGGCAGAAATCCGAACATTGCCGCCGCAACCGAGGCTAAAAATTGATTGCGCGTCAAAGTGGAAATCAAACACCCCATACCGATGGAAACAAACAGAAACAAACTTGATGTCACAAAATATACGGCAAGTGAGCCGCGGAACGGCACACCGAATACAACAACACTTAAAAATGTGCAAAAAGAGGCGGATAAAATCGCCAGACAATAATAGGATATATATTTTGCCAAGATTATCTGCAGTTTTGAAGCTTTGGTCGTAAGTAAAGATTCCATCGTACCGCGCTCCCATTCTCGGGCAATCACCAAAGCAGTCAGAAGCATACCGATCAGCGTCATAATAATCGCAATAGAATTCGGCAAAATAAAATGTCGGCTCTTCAACTCCGGATTATACCACGAAACCTGTTCAATTTGTATGCCGGCCGATTTTTGATAGCCGTATGATTCAATCAGAATTTTCTGCGCCGTAGCCACAATTCCCTGCACATAAGCCGCGGTAAACAAAGCGATATTCGGGTCGGAAGCATCGGCAATCACTTGTACGGCTGCCGATTGCTGACCGATAAAATTTTTAGCAAAATCGTTAGGCAAAACCACAAGTGCGCGGATATCTCCGCGTACAAGCGCTTCTTGTGCGTGTTTGCGGTTGTCGTAGTGTGTGATTGTTAAAAAACGCGAACCGTCAAAAGACGATATTATGTCATTAACCTGCTGCCTGTCACCTTCAATCACCAATCCTGTTTCAATGGCGTTATTATCCAAATTGATGGCGGTTGCAAAAATCGTAATCAAAATAAACGGCAGAATAAACGCAATCAAAATACTGCTCGGGTCGCGGATAATCTGCAAAAATTCTTTATGTACCAATGCCTTTAAGATTCTCATTGCATCGCCTCCGGATTATATTCTTCAATCAGACGAATAAAGGCATCTTCCATTGTTTCGCCGTTTTTTTTCAACTCGTCCGGAGTACCGATTTTTATGGCTTGTCCCTGATAAATCAGTGCAATTCTGTCGCAGTATTCGGCTTCGTCCATAAAATGCGTCGTCACCATAACGGTTACGCCTTTTTCCACCATTGAATTGATATGATTCCAAAATTCGCGACGGGTGAGGGGATCTACGCCCGATGTCGGTTCGTCCAAAAATAAAATCGGCGGATTATGCATAATTGCACAGGCAAGCGCCAGACGTTGTTTGAACCCAAGCGGCAAATTGCCGGCCGGTTGCCTGAGATATGGCGCTAATTCAAAGACTTCTGTCATTTGTTTGATGCGATATTCTTTTTTGATACCGCGCAAACCGTAAATACCTGCAAAAAATCTGAGATTCTGTATTACCGAGAGTGTGGAAAAAAGCGAAAACTTCTGAGCCATATAGCCGAGATGTGCGCGTGCTGCCGCCGGATTCTTAATCATATCCGTTCCCAAAATAAAACCTTGTCCCGCAGTCGGTTTTGCCAAACCGCACAGCATTTTAAAGGTGGTGGATTTACCGGCGCCGTTAGGCCCCAGCAGTCCGAATATTTCACCGCGCTTAATATTAAAAGATATATTTCGTGCAGCGGCAAAATCACCGTATATTTTGGTGAGATTATCGGCTTTGATAACCGTATCCGGAATATTTGAAACATTGATTTGTTCGGCAATTTGCGACGGTTGCATCGGCGCACCGCCCAAAATATCAATCACCGCATCTTCAAAGCGCGGCGCGGTTGCAATAAGCTGTATCGGAATTTGTTTCGTCTTGATATTGTCTTTGAGAACAACACGCACGCTTTGTCCCGAAATAACGGCATCGGTCAACGGAGCATTATCTAGCATCATCTGCCGCAAAATTTTGCGCGGTTTGGTCTTTGTGTCAGCTGTCAAAAACACACGTTGACGGAGCTTATCGGTTAAGCTTTTCGGATTACCGTTAAAAATAAGTTCGCCGCCGTCCAAGAGCAGCACACGGTCAAATTTTTCTGCCTCATCAAGATACGATGTTGACCATAACACTGTAATTCCTTTATCGCGCAGACCATACACCATTTTCATCAGTTCTCGACGCGAAATCGGGTCAACACCGACTCCCGGTTCGTCAAGCAACAAAAATTGAGGATTGCCCAAAAGGGTACATCCCAAGCCGAGCTTTTGTTTCATACCGCCGGAAAGCCGGCCGGCCAAACGTTTGGTAAACGGAGCCAAACCCGTAAACTTCAAGAGCCACGCAAATTGTTGTTGCCGTTCTTCTTGCGATAATCCTTTCAATTCGGCATAGAGGTTCATATTTTCTTCAATGCTCAAATCTTCATATAAGCCGAATTTTTGCGGCATATATCCGATAATTTGATGCAACCGATGCACTTGCGTTATCGGATTTAATCCCAAAACGGAAATATCGCCCTCGGTCGGCAACAAAAGCCCCAACAGCAGACGAATCAGCGTGGTTTTACCGGCACCGTCCGGTCCGACCAATCCGACCACTTCTCCTGCGGAAAGTTGCAGATTTAAATCCTTAATCGCGGTAATGTCCGGATTTTGAAAAGATTTCCATAAATGTGTAATTTCAACAACATTTTTCATCTATTGAGCCAATTCTATTGTGACCGGCATACCTTGTTTCAAATAATCATCAGCATTGTCAATCACAATACGCAGACGATACACCAAATCCGTACGCAGACTGGCGGTTTCAATACTTTTCGGCGTAAATTCGGCTGTTGATGAAATAAAGCCGATATGTCCGTCATAAACTTTATCGCTTGAATCTGTATAAATTTTGACCGGTGAGCCGAGTTTAACCTGTCCGAGTTCGGTCTCCTTAATATAAGCGCGTGCCCACATTTTGTTGTTGAGTGAAATCGTATAAACCGGAACACCGGCGGAAATCATTGTTCCCGGCTCTAAAATGCGGATTAACACCACGCCGTCCGCAGGTGCCGTTAAAATGGCATCATTAAGCGCCGTTTCGGTCACATCGGCACTTGATTGAGCGTATTCCAAATCTGCCGCGGCAATTTCCTGACTGGCTTGCGCATTGTCACAGTCTTGCTGTGAAGCATTTTGCGTTTTGCAAAGTTCTTGTTTGCGTTTATTTATGCGTTTGGCGTTTTCAAAAGCGGCTTTTGCCTGTGCGACTTTTGCTTTTGCCTGATTTTGTGCATTAAGAAATGTATCTTCATTCAAGGTTGCCAACACATCGCCTTTATGCACGACATCACCTTCTTCAAAATTCATCGCCTTTAAGCGTCCGCCGACACGGAATGCGCTGTTAACCTGACGAATATCAATATTGCCGTAAAGCATGAGAGGCTGCATTTTTTGCGGCAGATTATGCCAATAATAAACACCGCCGCCAATCAATAACATCGCAAGTAAAAACAGAACTTTTTTCATATTGCTTCTCCTTACAGTCCTTTTATTAAAAATTTATAATTTTTCCAACGAAAAGCAAGGAGTTTTTTATACTTTTAAGTATGTAAATTTAAGGGCATAAAATTCGGCTGAGGATTTTGCACCATTTTTCGGCACCTGCCTCAATATTTTCAAATTCGGTATCGCGAATTTCGATAACGGCGTTTTGCAAACCGATATCTTCGCTGCAAATTACGGCGGCGCCGGTGTTATATTTCCGCATATCATACGGCACGTTGGCCTCAATTTTCATATTCGGTAATTTTTGCAGTTCGCCGAGCAAATATAATGCAAACGGATTTTCTTTTACATACAAAATACCGGCGTTCCACGGACGGAAAGCACCGCCTTTGAGCTGCGGTGTAAAGCCGTGAACGGAAAAAATGACAGGAGTTATGTTTTGTGTTTTCAGCGACTGTATTTTTGCCGCAATCGCCCGATAATACGGACGATGAAAGTGTGCCAATCGAAATTCTCGTTCGGCAGCGGTGATGTTTTTATTTCCGGCAACAACAACGCCGTCGCTTTCGGCGAGAATCAAACTTTCTTCATTTTCGCGTCGGTTATAATCAATAAACAATCGCGAATAATCGGCCAAAAAAGCTGTGCAACCGAGCTGTTGTGCCAACATTTCGGTCAGCCGTCCGCACCCCTTGTCGCGCGCAATGTGTGTGTCCAGCTCCGATTCCGTCAAACCCAAGTTTCCATAACCGGCGGGAATTTGCGCCGAAGCGTGTTCGCAGGTTAAAATCAGCGGATTGCTGCTGTCGGCATTGATAACTGTATACGGATTAAACTCTTGCATTTCTGACCTTTCTTGCAAACCAACTGTTGTAATATCCGAACTTGCCGGTATGGCTCATCGCATCGGCAATATGACGGGCATAAACATTTTCTTCATAAATCGTATGTGCATCAACTTTCTTTTCAGGACGGAATTGGTCATAAGGCTTTTGATAGTAGTAGCTCAAATGTCCCAAAACGGTGCGTGTATCTTCTGCCTGATTCTGCTGCCAGTTAAAACGATGTGCCAACGGACGGTTGATGTGCGTGCCGTCGTTATTGACCGCACTGTTGACAAAGTCACGGTTGAACTGCAGAAATGCTGCCACATATTGCGGGTTAAAGTTGGCGTTCATATAACGAAATTCAACCGTTTTTGACGGCATAATATTGAGTGTTTTATATTTATGCCCGAACCCGACCATATCACGCAGTTCGTCCAGATTATCACACATTTCGGTCATTACGCACAAAAACGGATAATCTCTTTTGTTGTCCGAACTCAGATTGCGGCTGATGTATGTGGCATACAAAAGGTTATTGTCGCGTCGTTCCGGTGCGGCAAAATTCTCGACAATTGTCGCTTCGTGTTGCATCATACGCTTAACCAGCCTTTTGTAGGTATTCAAATCAAAACCTTCGGCCGAAACGTGTTGGTGCAAAGAACAATGCACGTTGGCATACCCTTTGTCAAAAGAATCCATAATTTTCAAACATTCGGCCTCATCTTCTTTGGATTTCATAATTCGCGAAGCATATTCCACAGGCGCCAAATCTTTCATTGCTGCCAGACTTTCATCACGCTCAATCACGCCGGCGGCCTGACCGTCATTATAAACTTCCGGATTTTTATTGGTGGTGTAAATTCTTTTCCATCCGTGTTTTTCTTTCAGATAGTCAATCAGTTTTGAATAATCGCCGTATTCTTTGGGCACATAAAATTCAAGCTCAAAACCGTTCGGGCGATAAACACCGAATTTTGTCGGCTGCCGCGTTTCCGTTTGGAAAAAATCTCCTTGAGCGGCAAATCTGCCGTCTTGATATTCTTTTGCCATTTGATTGCGCAGCGCCGTAAACTTACGGATGGCATTTTTGCGTGTTTCGAAAGTATAATTTCCGCGATAACGATATTGCGGTGCAATTTGCGTGCGTAAATATGAATCTACCGTCTGACGCGTATTGTTTTTAAGTTCATTTGTGTTTAAGGAATTGAATTTTTCGGAAAGTTTATTTAAAATATCTACGGAAATGGAAAGACCGTGCAGGTGAGAATAGGGATAATTCGGTTTGTAAACCCAATCACCGAATTCCGAACGGTAGTCTTTCTCACCGGTAAAACTGTAGGCATATTGACGCAGTTCAAAGCTGAAAGTTTCAATTTTATCAATAATATCCGCCAGTTTCTGGTCTTTATTGATAATACCGTTTTTAACCGAGCAAAAGCGTTCGCAATCAATGTTGTAGTTATCAACGCTTTGTGCATATTCTTTAACAAAAGAGTCAAAATGTTCTGATGTTTTTTCCGGATATTTCTCGGCAAAATATTCCGTCAGCTCGGCAAACGGCTCAATCATCGCGTCAATATGCCAATCATAATAAAATTGTTTAAAATCTTTTTTTCCGACCGTTTCAAAATATTTCGCAAATTCTTTTTGCGTCATTTCAACGCTTGCCGGCATACGTGCCGCAACGTCGTTATTTTCCGCATCATTTTGATTTTTATTCATCTTAAATACCTCATTATTTTAATTGCACTTTCCGTTTTTTCCTTAAAGCCTCGCAAATTTTTCTCTAAGTGTTCGGGCTTTAAGCATATTACAAGCACTTAGAGATAAGAGCTAATGAGGAGAGCAATCAAAATAAGGGCGAGAATATCAAGGCGCAACAAACCTCTTTTCAGAAGATTGTTTCTGAAAGTGAGCAAAGAAGAATATATGCTCATATTTGTTGTCATACTCAGCCTTTTAATTTCAAAACCGAGAATCAGGATATATCATTACCTGAATATTGTCAATACCCTAAATGCATCTGTGCGGTAAAAAATATAAAGATGCACATAAATCTGTAATTTAATGCAATATTATAATTGATATATGACAAAGTATATAAAAGGAAAAATGCAATATTTTTTTGGTTCTGTTAAACAGAGCGGATTTTAATCAAAATTAACACTCTTTTATCAAACATCTTGACAGATAAAATTTATATTTGTATCAATAATATTGAATATTATTAAATTGTGTACAACTTATTTTTTGGGAGAACAAATATGTCAGATAAAGAAATTGTATTGGAAACGATGAAAAAAGCCGGAGAGCCTGTCAATGCCGGCAAAGTTGCCGAAATGTCCGGTTTGGATAGAAAAGCAGTTGATAAGGCTTTTGCTGAACTTAAAAAAGAAGGTGCGATTGTGTCGCCTGTTCGTTGCAAATGGGAACCGGCAAAGAAATAATAATGACAGAATTACCGAATAAATCTGAAGTATTGAAGTTGGGAAACCAATTATGTTTTCCGCTTTATGCCTGTGCCAAAGAGGTTATTAAAATATATCGCAAGCCTCTGGAAAAAATCGGTTTAACCTATACGCAATACATTGTTATGATGGTATTGTGGAAATTTGGCAATATGTCGGAAAAAAAGCTGGGTGAAAAAATTTATCTTGATTCCGGCACTTTGACGCCGGTTTTGAAAAAACTTGAAAAATCCGGCTTTGTAAAGCGGCAACGCGTGGCGGAAGACGAACGTTTTGTTAAAATTATTCTGACGGATAACGGCGTCAAACTTAAACAAAAGGCCTTAACCGTACCGCAGGCATTGGAAGGAAATATTTATCTGTCTTATGATGAAATGACAAAGCTTTACGATTTGCTGAACAAGGCATTGGAAGGAATAAATAAAAGGAGAAAGGTAAATGACGAAAGTAATGATAATTAACGGCAGTCCGCGCAAAAACTTTAATACCGCCAAGCTGTTGAAAGAAGCTGCTCGAGGGGCAACCGAAACAGGCGCGGAAGTGGAATATGTTAATTTATATGATATCGCCTACAAGGGGTGCATCAGTTGTTTGATATGTAAGCGCAAAGGTGTTGAACAAAAGGGTTTGTGTTTTTATAAAGATGACTTGCGCCCGATTCTGGAAAAGTGTTTGAACGCCGATGCGGTTATTGTGGGCTCGCCTGTATATCACTCTTATCCGACAGGGATGTTTCGGAGCTTTTTGGAGCGTTTTATGTTTCCGGCGCATACTTATATGATTGATAAAGAAAACGGCGGTTTAAAACGCATTTTAAACCACACTTTGCCGGTTGGTGTGATTATGACAATGAACGCCACCGAAGAACAATTCAAGGCGCATCATTATGATGTTGTTTTGGGAGATAATGAATGGAGTTTGCGTGCCGTCTTCGGCTATTCAGAAACGCTTTATGCTTTTGATACATTTCAATATACGGATTATTCTAAGTATGATTGTGATTTGTTTGATGCCGCGCATAAAGCCAAAGTGCGTGACGAACAATTTCCGAAAGACTTGCAAGCCGCTTATGAAATGGGCAAAAGATTAGCAACAATAAAGATTTAAAGGACTATGATATGAAGATACAAGCAGTAAAATTCAGAACGGGGGGATTTATGACGCAAGGTTTTGCCTTTGGCGGCGAAGATGGGGCGGATAAATTTGATGCCGATATGAAATATCGCTCTGGCTTGCAAAACTATGTGATTGATACAGGAGATGAAGTAATTTTGGTGGATACCGGACTGCCGGAAGGAACCCCAGAAGAATCTCCCGATGAAAGCACAATGATTTATACGGGTCACGATACTAAATCCTATATGGAGGCCTTGGCGGATTTAGGATACAAACCGGAGCAAATCAGCAAGATTCTGATTACGCATAAGCACGCTGACCATACAGGAGAACTAAAGAACTTCCCGAATGCAAAAATCTATGTGAACGCCGAAGAATGCGATGCAGATGAAGTCAAAAACATTTCAAATGTTGTTCCCGTTTATTTTACGGATGGCGCATATCATAACTTTCCGGAAAGCCAGAAGATTTCTGATGGTGTTTATTATATCAAAGCCAAAGGACATACCAAAGGTAACAGTTTGGTGATTGCCGAAGATGACGGTTTGTTCTATATGTTCCAAGGCGATATAACCTATACGGATGAAGCACTTTATGCCAATAAATTATCTGTAGTGTATGAAGATTTGGCTGCGGCACGAATTACCTTAAACCGCGTGCGTGAGTTTGTCAGCCATAATCCGACCGTTTATTTAGGAACGCATACGCCGTTGGGCTATGAAAATTTGGAAGAAAAGCGAGTGGTGGATTTAAACAATCCGCCGGAAACTTTGCCGGTTGGCGAGATTGTATTCAAAACCAAGAGCGGCAAATATATCTGCTCGGTTTGCGGTTATGTATATGACCCCCAAGAAAATAACGGTGTGGCTTTTGAAAACGTGCCTGAAGATTGGAAATGCCCGCGTTGTCGGCAGCCGAAAACGAAGTTTAATGCCGCATAAGGAAAAATTATGAATCGCGATAAAATAATTAAAAAAACCGGCATTATCGACATTTTAATCAATGTGCTTTTGGCGGCATTTAAGGCTGCTGTCGAAATTGCATCCAACTCTATTGCCGTGATACTGGATGCGGTGAACAATTTATGCAACAGAACAGTATATTTACACAGCAAGCAATATGGCAAAATATCAAAGATGGTGCAACGATTGCTGCTGATACAATTAGGTAAAACTGATAAAATTACTGATAGATAAAGGAATTGATATAAACTGGCTCAATATTTACGGAGAAACACTGCTATGTGTGGCTTTATTAAGGTGTAAAAAGAAATCGCTGAGTTACTCATTGAAAACGGTGGTGTTCTGGTAAACCTGCACGCTTCAAACCCATTAAAAGACTGACAATTCCTGACATTATCTCCCACAAAACCGCTGCGAACCCGTGGCGGTTTTTGATATTTTTCAACAAATGCCAGAATATGGCATTTCTAACATTAAGCATACTTGCATCACATAAATCAATTTGATAAAATCAATAATCTTTTAATCAGGATCGTTTTTGTACTTATCATTATATTATTTTCTAAAAACAAAGAGATTTTATAGTTTTGGAAATGATGTATTTTGAAATATTTTCATTACTTTTAAAAATTTTCTTGATGAACGGGAAAAAGTTCCCAAGATAATTTATGGAAGCGCTGAAATCGGGCGTAGATAATTTTATAACAGGAGAAAATTATGAGCAAGAAAATAAGTTCGAAATCGGAATTTATACGTAAAATGATTCAAAGAAGAAAAGGCAAGTAATTGTAATCTGAGAGATGAAATAAGTGCAATACGGTAATTACACTTAACGATTATTTGCAAATCTTTCCAAAATTTGCAATAAAAAAATGTGCTATAAAAATGCGAATTATAAATAAAAATTATTATGAACTGCGTAAATCAACATTTTTTAAGGAGAACTAATATGTATTACATTCAAGTAAATGACACCATTTTGCCGACACCGTATCGTTGGTATAAAGATGCCTTGGCGCAAATTGACCATATAAAAGAAATGTATGGTCCGTGCTGCATTACGATTATTTCTAAAGACGACTAATCGCAGCAGTCAAAGGAGCAAATATGTATTCAGACTTTGCAAAAAGTGAGAAAACGCCGCAGGAAAAACTGCTGGAAGAAGCGTTGAAGGATGCGCAGGATATTCCGCAGGCGCATGTAGATTGGTGGGAGTTAGAAGCCGGTGATGAGGATATAAACGCTTACTATGACTTAGCATATACGGCAGAATTTTGGCAGAACGCTACCATTCCGCAACTGGCGGTTTTGATTGATACGCGCTCGGTTGAAGATTTGCCGGATAAAAACGGTAAAACACCGCTGATGTATGCTTGCCAATACTGTCTGTCACCGGAAGTGGTTCGCTGGTATTTCAATTTTCGGCCGGATCCGCATTATATGGATAAAGACGGCAAGACGGCCGAGAATTATGCATTAGAGAATCCCGCTTTGGCCGGTTGTGCCGATATTTTGGCCACATTAAAGTTTGAAAATTTGCTCTGTGACAGCTTTTGGCAAACGGCAACATCGCAAGATGTTGCCGCCGAGCTGAAGCAAGGTAAAGACGTTTAATATGCACGGTATAAGCGGCGAAACCCCGTTAATGCTGGCTTGTCGGTATTGTAGTAACGCAGAAGTTATTGAAACGTTGTTGCAAGCCGGTGCTGATGTGAACGCACAAGCTGATTTGCGTTTTAATACAGTGTTGGCGTGTGCTTGCCGTTGGAATAATCTTGAGGTGATTAAGCTGTTGGTGCAAAACGGCGCGAATGTAAATTATGTGGCGATGCGAGGGTATACGGCATTGATGTCTGCAGCGGAACATAATTCTGATGCCGAAGTTGTGCGCTATCTGGTGGCAAACGGCGCCGATGTTACCGCCCGTGATATGTATAAAAACACAGCCCGCACATACTTAAAGCGTAAAGATCAACCCACTTAAAAAAATTATAAACAGGCATAATTAATCTCCTTTAATTTAGCGTTTAAGATAATAAGGATTTTCCGCATACAAGCAGTAACAGCTACCATTTTTTTCTTTGCTGAATCGTTAATCAGATGATTATAA
>JAFVBL010000017.1 GCA_017479985.1 Alphaproteobacteria bacterium
CTGGATTGGATTCGCCAACGCGACGGCTATAAAAGTATTATGAATATATGGCTCTGCATCAACACGACCATACTGCCGCCGAGCTTAAAGAATATTATCAGGCGGTTATCAGTTGGGTTGAGACAATCTTTATGAAATATCGTAAGGAAATGAAAGGCTTAAAATGGGGAATATTTTACAACAAATATCATCACATTGATTTTTCTCCGCAAAAATTGGAAGCACAAATCACAGAACTGATGAAAGATGAATACGATGAAATATCCTCCAAAAAAGGTATTTATGAATATGTACTATCCGGCGACGAACGGTGCTTAAGTATTCGCGCGTTTAAGGATAGCGAAAAGCGCGCGGTTTATGAACGGCAAAAGGGAATATGCCCGAAGTGCGGCAAACATTTTGAAATAAGTGAAATGGAGGCAGACCACATTACGCCGTATTCTAAAGGCGGACACACTACTCTTGAAAATTGTCAAATGTTATGCCGTGATTGTAATCGGCGTAAAAGCGCGGTGTAAAAAAACGGAAAATTTTATTTCTGCTGCAACACACAGACGAAAAAGCCGTCAGTGCCGGTTGTAAGCGGCGAGCATTTGAGCCAACGAGTTTCATTAAACGGAAACGGCATTTCGAGTTTGCGTTCCCACAATTTTTGCATATCCACCGTTTCAAAATCCTGATGATTTTCCAAAAACCGCCCTATTCTCTCCTCGTTTTCTTCAGGCAGAACCGAGCAAGTCATATACACAATGCGCCCGCGCTCTGTCAGATGCGCCGCGGCAATTTCGAGAATTTCTTCCTGTGCCTTTTCAATGGCTTTGAGCTGTTTCGGCGTCAAGCGATATTTTGCGTCCGGCGAGCGCCGCCAAGTGCCGCTGCCCGAACACGGTGCATCTACAATAAAACGGTCAAACAAATCGGTCGGTTTCAGTGCTTCTGTAACTTGAATATTTTTAATTCCGAGCCGTTCTGCTCTGTCTTTCAGTCCGTCCATACGCTTAACGTTTTTATCGTGCGCAAAAATCGTTCCTTTATTATTCATCAATGCGCCGAGCATCATACTTTTTCCTCCGCCGCCGCAACAATAGTCGATAATCTTTAAATCCGCACGCACATCACACAAAATCGCGCCGAGTTGCGAGGCCTCGTCCTGCACTTCGATTTCGCCGTTTTGATAGGCAATGCAGTTTTGCAAATTTATCCGTTCCGCCGAGCGCAACCCGTATGGTGAATACGGCGTAAACGAGAAAAACAATCCTTCTTTTTGCAATTTGTTTTTGGCATCTTCGCGCGAGATAAAATTGGCACGGATATCCGCTGACGCAGTCGTGTTAAGCGCCTCTGCCAACGCCGGATTATTTATTTTTTCATAAAGCCATTTCGGACATTCTTTTTCAATATATTCGGGATAAACTTCTTCATTAAGATGTGCAAGTTTTTCTTTTTCAAGCTTATCAAGCGGTTTCAAACCGTATTGCGAACCGTCGGCAACAATGTCAAAATCTTCATCTTTGAGATACGTCAGTAAGAGCATACGCGGCTCGCAACACCCGCAGTCAAACTCCAACCGGCTGCGATGACGGATAATATCCCACACCGTATTGGTAATAAACTTGCGGTCTTTCGAGCCGATGTATTTGCGCGCACGCATATATTCTTTGATGATATTATCGGCGGGATATTGGTCTTGCATCACTCTTTCCAAGATTTCCAAAACCGCCTGATATTTTGCACTGATTTGCATATTTTTCCTCTCTTTTGCAAGGAACTATACACAACATCAGTGCAAAATACAACATAAAAATTAAGTGTGCTTTTTTCTAAAACATATATTTCATCTCAAGCATACCGGTATGATTTTGATAATCTTCACGATATGCACCGAGGTAACCGATATTTGCCGTCAGATTTGAAGTCAAATCGGTTGCCAAACCGGCGTGGAATTCCGCACCCATACGATTCAGACGTTTGCCGTGCACGGCATAATTGGAACCGTTAGGCAGTGTAACCAAAGCGTTGTCGCGGTCACTGATAAAGTCATAAGTTAACCCGAAATACATCTCCGGACGGAATTGTCCGCACGGACTCTGCATTTTTACGCCCAATACACCGGTCAAAATATCTAAATTTTTACTGCCGACGGATTGTGCCGCACTGTCTGTATAACCATCTCGCTTTATGTGATAATAACGCAAGCCCGTTTGCGGTGTCATATATGAAACCTCATAACCGGTTAAAGCCTGTAAGCCATAAATTTCGGCATTATAATCCGCCTTGACTGTTTGACCGAGCGTATGCTTTTTCTCGTCATAATCCGCGTGAGAATAAGATGCAATGCCGTTCATAAACCATTTGCTCGGTTGATATTCGGCATAAACAAAGCCTGCCCAAGTATCTATATCGTCTTTACGGTTATATCCTTTAACATCTGTGCGATCGTATTGCATACCGATACCGGCCTTTGTATGCGATGTAAATTGTTTTTCGATACCGCCGACAACACCGGCACTATCGGTATTGAAGCCGTAAAATTCTTTACGTTTTTGTAATTTTGATTCACCGTAATACGGGGTTGCCCATACGGAAATTCCCTTTAAGGAATACATACCGCTATCGCCTGAAGATATGCCGTATTCGTTTGTACGCGCCAATTGTGTATTGACGGCATTAAACAGTTTATTGTTTTGCGATACCGATACTTCTTGTACCACAGGTGCATCATTCGGTGCCAATATCGTCAGATTTTTCTTCAAACCCGCACCATCGGTTTGTGCCAATTCAATTAAGTCATCGGCTATTTTTTGTGCTGTTGCCGATTCCGAAAAATCTCCGCCGTCCACCCAAGCCGCAGCGGCTGCCTGATTTGTTTTGGTACCGCCGTATTCCTTTACTACATCTGCCGCCGTCTTCTCGGTAATGACACGATATTGACCGCTTGTCCCGACTTTTTCAAATTTAAACATATTGTTCTCAAATGTATAATCAAAATTATCAACAAACGAACTGTCGGCGGAACTTAAAAGCTGATATGTGACCGGTGTGCCGATGGCTGCTGCCGATTGCGATAATACGGCTGACAATTTGGCATTTTTTTCAACATTGATGGTATCGGCAACAATTGAACCGTAGCGGTCTGCATTTTCGATTTTCAGCTTTAATGTTGAATTACTTTTAAACATTGCCGCTTTCAAAGTTACGGTATTATCGGCTATATCAACCGTACTGCCGCTTTGCGCCGTCAATGATACCGTATTGTCAAAGTTGTCGGCGGAAGATACGCTTAATGTGCCTCCGATAACATTAACCGCATTGCCGGAGATTTTACTTGTTCCCAAATTCGTATCGCCGTTGATGTTTGTTATGCCGTTGCCGCTGATATTGTTTGTATTTGTAGCTCTTACCGAAGATGCGCTAAACAGATTCAATGTTCCTTCATTATGAATATCTGACAGCAATTTTGTTATATCCGAGGTCAAAACCGCACCGGACAGGTTTTCGATTTTACCGTCCGTTACTTCAAGCGAACCGCCTTCGGTATTTTCAAACGTACCGGCGTTTTGCCAAGATGCGGTTGTCATAGCTGCTTTATTTTGAACTTTACCGCCGGCAATTTCTACTGTTTTTGCATTATTTACATTACCGCCGAATAAAACCGTACCGGTTGTTTCCTGATTGATTTTCAAATCATAATCCATACCGTCGATACCGCCTTCCAAACTGATGTTTTTCCCCTCCGCGGCATTAAGATTAACCGCACCGAGGGAATAAATATCATTTGCCGCACCGTTTGCCGTATTGCCGGAAAATGACGCGTCTTGCGTTACGGCGGAAATGGTTAGCTCGCCCTCGTTATAAATCGCGCCGCCTTGTGAGGTTGCCGAGTTATCAATAAACGAAGCCGCATCGGCAAGCGTAAGTGTACCGGTATTATAAATCGCTCCGCCGTTTTCCGCCGTATTTGCGGAAAAAGTCGAGATACCGTTCAGAGTCACGTTGGCAATATGGTCGTTTTGCGCAATATTATAAATCGCGCCGCCGTTTATGGTTGCACTGTTATTTTCAAAAGTCGTTGTTCCGTTAATAATAAAATCGGCGTCTTGGTCTTCATCAACAGCACGATTCATAATGGCTCCGCCGTTGGTGACAGAACTGTTGCCGGTAAACGTATTTGTACTTTCGGTATCTTTACCAAGCGTGAAATTCGCCGCCAAATAACTTGATGATTGGTTGGCAATTGCGCCGCCTCCGACCTTATAATAGCGTGTTTCGGCAACCGTTGCTTCCATTTTATTGCCGTCAAATGTATTGTTTCCGCCCAATAACAAAAGATTTCCGGCAGCATTTAAAACCGCACCGCCGCTGCCGCTGAAAGAAGTTGCCACAACACTGTTGTTGCTGAACGTTATTGTATCTGCCGTAAAAGTCGAAGTATAATTACTGCTGTCGGTAACTGCCGTATGGCGCAAAGCCCCGCCTTGAACACCGGAATTGTTATTGTTAAATGTCAGTGATGAAACATCTGCCGTTACGGCTGCCGCATTTTGCGTAATATCCAATGCGCCCCAACTGGATATATTGTTTTCAAAAGTCCAATCTCCGTCCGTCATTGTCAACGCGGTGCCGTTCAATTCAATCAAACCCAGTACACCGTTATATTCCAGACCGGAAATAACACCGCCGTTCTTAAACGTCAATGAACCGCCGCGAAAATGCATACCGGTGGCAATATTTTCCGTGCCGGAAATTGTTTTGCCGTTCAAATCTGCAATATTTGTCTGATTATCTACGGATATAACAGTGTTTGCCGTCAAATTGTCCGTAATAACAACATCGGCATTACCGGTTGTCAATGATGTTTGTAAATCACTCCAAGTGTCTATATCGGTTGCCGCCGATGCCGGTGCGGAAATTACCCCAAAAAACGCAAACAAACCAAGATTAAACAACAAACATTTTTTTAAAACACTGCGGTATTGCGCCGCTAAAAGTCCGAGTGCGGAACGAGTATATTTCATTTTTCTTCTCCGATTTATTGTATGTTTTGATAATTTGAATTGAATATTTCAATATAAGACGGTGGATTTTGAGCAACGGTTCGCGATGTTTCCGTTGGTTCTCCGGCTGCTTTAAATACGGCATCGGCAAATTCTTTCTTTGCCAAATAAATCAGAAACAGCGGACGCTCAAGTTTAAGCTTTCCCATAACTTCTTCCAATGCCTCAAACGTATCATAAATCGTGCCGGCATACATTAAACAATCTTCCAAACGGACATATTCGCTTTCTTTTATTTTTCGCATTTTGTACCTCATAAAATAATTTGCACAAAGCAAAAAATAAGCGTTGATTTAAAAATACAAATATGCCCGAACGGACAGCTTGAAATTTATCACCGTTACATCAACCGATATTTGGTATTTACATCACGCTTGAATTTTATCTTATCGTGCGGAAATACGTATTTTTGCTGATTCCAACCGTCAACCAATGCACTGATAATGTGAGTGTCAAGATATATTTTATCTGTTGTACGACTCTGTGAAATATCATATAACAGGACGTTCATAATATTTTGCTGTGACATCGTAATCTCCTTTTCAGAGCGATATATAGGATTGTTTTATTGCAAATAAAGGGAAATTAAAACCAAAGTCTATATTGATAAGCAAAAAAAATGCTTGACGCGCAGAGAATCTATATTTTTCCGCATAAACCGCAATCCGAACAACCGTTGCAAATCAGTCGTGAACCGCAATTGTCGCACGGTTTGCGCCAATGTTTTTGATACCATCCGTCGTTATCAAACAAATTTCCCTGAGGTTTGTATAAATTCCATTCAATCGGTTTTCCGGCAAATTGCAGACCGGATTTATATGCCATCTCGCTTTGCAGACGTTTGTCCGGCATTTTATAGATTTTGCCGTCTTTTTCAAACATTGTGCCTGTTTCGATAAAACAAAACATTGTCTTTGCGGCAACACATTCGTCATACAGTTTTTTTACCCACTCGTATTTCAAAACGCGCGCACCGTCATAATTTTCACCGCCGGCAATAACCTGCTCGATTTGACCGGTCTGCAACCATTTTGCAAGCGATATTTCTCCGATAAAAGGTGCCGTCATCACCCCTTTATGCTTAAAAGGCAAATCCATCAGTATCGGCAAACGCTCGTCAGCACGAGGCTGATTTTCCGCAGTTACGCTGAAAAATACGTTATCCCAACCTTCTTTCCAATCCTTCGGCAAACAGTCTGCTACCCGCTCGGGACGTTTGGTTAACAGAAAAAAACCGACATCGGGACGCTTTTTGATGATATTCCACGCCTCATCTCTCCAGTCATCGGCTTCTTCCAAAAAGAAATCAGAAGTCAGACATACGCGCAAACACTCTCCGCTTTTGATTTTGTATGAACCGTCTTTGTTTTTGTGTAAGGGATAATCAAAATTGTTTTTGACACGATATATTTTTGAGCCGTCGCGATTACGTTGACGGTCCAAAAAATACATATAGCAGTGTCTGCACCCTTCGCTTTTTTTAATACAACCGTGCCACGGATTCCATATATCGTGCATTTTATTTTTCCTCATTCAAAATATAACGCAATTGCGGTTATCTTGTCAATAATTCTTAAAAAAAGTAATACGAGAATCGAAACTAAATTAAGAAACTTCTTTTTTTATTGCAATCATCACTGAGATACACTATATTATCGATATTAAAAGGAGTATGAATAATGATAGCGACTTATGCTCTCGCAGCAGATTTAAAAAAGCACATTGCCGGAAAATTCGGCGTAAATCTTCATTTTCACGATACCTGCGGTGGCGGAATGTATTTTTCGCTTGATGCTCGCAATGATGATATTGCCGAATTTATAAAGCAATATTTTGCCGCAAAAAATATGAAAGTTTCCATCTCTGAAAGCGGTTTAAATTTTACGGTCGAAGATGACTGAAACTCTTACTGCGGCTTTGTCCACGGCTTACCGTTAAGCAAAAACGCCGGCAATTCGGTTAAAGATGATGCACCGGCCGCTTTGGCGTGTCCGCCCCCGCCGAACTGCGCCGCAATTTTTGAAACGTCAACATCATTTTTATACGTATAAAACGTCAGATTCCAGCGATTTTTCTTATTCATAAAGAAATTAACCATAAAATCAAAATCCCGATTATTTTCAAGCGAATCAAAAAACTCAGATTGCCCTTGCGCCATATTTGAACATATACATTTTAAGCCGTTGTATTCGCTCTCAAATGCCATACCGCGCACCAAACGATAATTCCGATGACGAACCCAAGACAAAATAGCATTGCCTTTTTCCACCATTTCTTTGATATTGATTTCATTATTGATTAACTGTGTCCATATTTTATCGGTCGGACGGTTAACCCCAAAAGTCTGTACCGCATATTCAAACGGACGCACCCGACGGTCACGTAAATCATAAATATCATTCAGACCAAGCAAACGCAATCCCTCCGGTAATTCTTTATCCGGATAAAAATATTGCCAAGTCAGCACCAATGCAGCCGTTCCGATTTCGCGTTTACCCTTAATCGGTTCATATTCCCCGCTTTGCATCAATTCATCATACTCTTTTATGACGGAAATATGATGATCAATCCAAGTCAAATCGATCTTCTTATTCAACTCCAGCATATATTTTACCGGCAGAGCAATATCGCATATCACGATTTTATCGTGCTTTTCGATTTCCGCATACGGAATTTCCATATCGTGATTCAAGCCCATCAGTTCCGTTTCCGGAAACACCGACTTAACGATTGCCGCCGAGCCCTTGCCGTCGTGATCCGCAATATGATAAATACAAAGCATTATTTTTCTCCTTACAGTTCAATTTCCAATCCGTCGTATGCCGGCGCCATATTTTCCGGCGTTATCTGCATAACTTCATCATAATCACATTCCGGTCCCAAGTGCGTAAAAAACACCTGTTTCGGCGCAATGCGGCGGATATATGTTATATCTGTTTCAATACCCGAATGATACTTTGTTGTCCGCAGATTCGTCAAGGGTATAATTAAAACATTCACATCAATTTTTTGTAAATATTCCAATGTTTGTGCCGGAATAATTTTATAATCCGGAATCAAAACAATTTGTCCGTCATTCAAGGCATAACCCGTTGTCGGAACAGGGTGACCGGTAAACTCCAACGGCATAATTTTGATGTTGCCGACACAGAACTCCCGTCCGAGTTCAAGCGTATTTGCAATAAGTTGCGGACGCAACGTGGTCTCGTTTGACGGAATATCCGCAAAGACATAGCCGAAACGACGTCTCAGCTCATTTAAATGAATAAGAGCGGCATAAATATTCAGCCCCTGCTGACGATGATACGTCAATGCACGTAAATCATCAATCCCCATAACGTGGTCGGCGTGCGCGTGAGTATATAAAACGCCGTCAATTTCTCCGATATTGTTATTTATCAACTGATTACGCAAATCAGCCGATGTATCAATTAAAAGTTTTGTATCTTCAATTTCTATATATACGCCGGCACGGCTGCGGCGGTTTTTCGGATTATTCGGATTGCAATTTCCCCAACCGCTTGAAATTACGGGAACACCTGCCGCCGCCCCGCTTCCCAAGATAATCACCTTATTCATTTTTTTTGACCTTATCAAATAAATTAAAGAAATTCTGTGTTGTTATATCTGCCGTCTCTTCTATGCTTAAACCCTTAATTTCCGATAATACCTGCGCCGTATTCACAACATACGCCGGTTCGTTGCGTTTGCCGCGATGCGGAGTCGGCGCCAAAAACGGTGAATCGGTTTCAATCAATAACCTATCTGTCGGTACGGTTGCAAAAATCTGCCGCAACTCTTCACTTTTTTTAAATGTTATTATTCCCGAAGCAGAAATATAAAAACCGATTTCAAGTGCGGCTCGGCA
Organism: Alphaproteobacteria bacterium; assembly: GCA_017479985.1. Taxonomy (GTDB): domain Bacteria; phylum Pseudomonadota; class Alphaproteobacteria; order RF32; family CAG-239; genus RUG410. Next base: position 8,923 of record JAFVBL010000017.1, read on the forward strand.
TAACTTTTCGGAAGACGAAAAGCAGTGCAACTCCCCCTTAAACGGTTGTTTTTTATAGTTATCCGTCAGCAGTTTAATCATTTCTTCGTCTGCATCACGACTGTGCACAATCAGCGGAAGTCCGCTTGTCTGAGCCGCTTCGATATGTGTTTGAAAGACTTTCAGTTGCTGCACCTTGATGTCGGCGTTATAATAAAAATCCAACCCGCATTCACCGATTCCGACCACATACGGCGATTGCGCCTGCTCATATAAAATATCTGCCGTAAAATCCGGATATTTGTCCGCCAATTCCGGATGCAAACCGGTGGTGGTATAAATATTTTTATGCGTTTTGCAAAATTCAATAATTTCCGGCGTTTTCGCCACATCATCGCTGACATCGAGAATGTATCCGACATTCATCTTGCGCGCGCGGACAACCGTATCTTCCCTATCCGTCTCAAAATCGTCCGAATTGATATGGCAGTGACTATCAACAAACATTATAACACCTTACAAATTTCAGTCAGCAGATTTATCAGCATAAAACGTTTATCCATATTGATATTCGCACAATCGGCAAATCCGCGTTCCGCTTTGTTCCAACAACCGTACAGAGCTTCGATGTCTTGGCAATTTTGAAGATTCTCTTTGATAAACTTTATAATCAGTTCCCGTATAATACCGAATTTATCCGCATCTGCAGCGATTTCCGCCGTAAAATCAAGTAAATCGTTCAGCGAATAATTACGGCGAGCGCATAAAATTGCGCACATATCTTCATACAATCCGACAGCATCAGTATCGGCATAAAGCATTGCCTTACCGATGCTGCCATTACTCATTTGTGTCAACCGCGCAATCATATTTTCGTTTAAATCACTGCGATAACGCCGAAGTAAACTTGCCACCGTTTCATCACTTAAAGTCCGTATCGGAAGTTTTGCGCAACGTGAACGAATGGTTGCCAACAACATTCCGGGATTATGACTGATAAGCAGAAGCAACGTTTTGGCCGGCGGCTCTTCCAGAATTTTCAGCAATGCATTTGCCGCCGCTTTATTCATATCGTCGGCACTGTCGATAATTACAATACGCCATCCGTCATTAAACGATGTTTTTGTTAAAAACTCATTGACCTTCCGCACATCATCAACGCGAATAAATGCCGATTTTTTTAAGCTTGACAACTCTGTTTCATTAAGCGGTTCACCGTGTTTGATGGCGCTGATTATTTTTTTGCGATCGGTTTCGATATAATCACGCTCCAAAATCATTAAATCAGGATTTGAGTCGTTTGCAACTTGTTGAAAAATCGGCGAATTTTCAGAAATATTCAGCGAAGTGTACTGTTCTTTTTTTGAAGCATCGGCTGCCAGCAGAAAACGGGCAATTTTATACGCAAGCGTTGCTTTGCCAATTCCCTGCGGACCGCTTAAAATCCACGCGTGATGCATTATATCGGATTTATAGGCGTTCAAAAAAACTTTTTCGGCCTCTTCCTGTCCGATGAGGAAGCTGTTTTTCTGCGGTTTAATATTTTGTTCTTCCGCCATTATATTTCCAATCTCTGCTCAACAATTTCCACAATTTTTTGATGTATCGTTTCAATATCGGCATCGGCATTGAGAACAACGCAACGTTCCGGTTCACGTTCGGCAATTTCTAAAAATCCGCGTCGTAAATTGTGATGGAATTCAAGCTGTCGGCTTTCAAAACGCAATTCTTTAACGGCCATTGTTGCTGCTTTGGCAAACGAACGCCGCATTCCCGTTTCCGGCTCAATATCCAGAATAATCGTTAAATCAGGTTTAAAATCGCCTGCCACGATTTGATAAAGATTCTGCAAGGTTTCAAGAGGAACTCGTTTGTCATATCCGTAGTATTGATATGCTTCGGTCGAATCGGCATAGCGGTCGGAAATCACCCATTTCCCTTGTTCCAGTGCCGGCCATACGACTTTTGTTAAGTTACATCTTCTGTCGGCATAATAAAGCAGGCACTCGCTGATTGCATCAAATTTATCCTTATCACCCGTTACCAAAAGTTCGCGCAGGATTTTTCCTTCCGGTGTACTTCCGGGTTCTTTGGTTTGAACAATTTCAATACCCTTATTTTGCAAATAATCGGCAAGTAATTTTAATTGCGTTGACTTTCCGCATCCTTCGCCGCCTTCCAATGTTATAAACTTTCCGCGCATTTACCGCCTCTATTCAGCCCCAAACAAAAAATATTTGAAGTTTGCCCAAAATCTGCCGGTCAATCCGACTTTTTCAACATTTTTAACGGCAACAAGCGGTACTTCCAACGGTTTTTGCTCGGCAATTTCTATTTTCAGCACACCGATTTGGTCACCTTTCTTTATCGGTGCCTTAATCGGCTCATCAAACTCCGCCGTTGTTTTGACATCGTCAATCTGACTTGTGTGGACAGTTTTAATTACTTTTTCGGCAACCGCCATATCAACCGTCGATTCTTTGCCGTACCATACTTTTGCTGTTGCCACGACCTGATTATTGTCAAACATTTTTATGTTTTGAAACTCTCTGAAACCCCAACTCATTAAACGTTCGCTTTCTTCCGAGCGTTCTTTGTTGCTGTTCATACCGCTCATAACTTCAATCAGGCGGCGTCCGTCTTTTACGGCCGATGCAGCCAAACAAAAGCCGGCTTCTTCGGTATGTCCGGTTTTTAAGCCGTCCGCACCGCTCATAGAATACAACAGCGGATTGCGGTTGCCTTGCTTAATGTTATTGTACTTAAACTCTTTTTCTTTAAAGTAATGATACAAATCCGGAAATTCGCTGATAATATGGCGTGATAAAATAGCCAAATCTTCCATAGACATTTTCTGGTCCGGATGCGGTAAACCGGTCGAGTTGGCAAAACTGCTGTGCTTTAAGCCCAATTCTTGTGCGGTTTTATTCATCAAAACCGCAAAATCTTCTTCCGAACCGGAGATATTCTCGGCCACCACGATGCACGCATCATTACCGGATTGAATAACAATGCCTTTAATGATATTTTCCACACTGACATTATCACCGATTGACAGAAACATTGTTGAACCGCCGGTTGCCGCACCGCCTTTGCGCCACGCATTTTCACTGACGGAAAACGTATCATCAAGTTTTATACTGCCGTCTTTAATCTTTCGCATCAGGATATACACCGTCATAAGCTTGCTCATAGATGCCGGCGGAACGGCTTTCGTAATATCTTTTTCAAACAGATATTCACCTGTTTCAAAATCCATCAAAATCGCATTACGTGCCGTTGTTTCAAAAGCATCAGCCCGAAATGCCCCGAATATTCCGCATAATAAAACCGCTGCACCGAATTTGTTTAACTTCATAATTCTCTCCTATTTTTGCTCAATTCTTGTATCTTTAAATCCGTAATATTTCAATTTTGCCTGAGTAACCTTAGCTTCTTCTATTCGGCTGTACGGTCCGACCGAAACACGATAAAGCTTTTTCCCGTCGATTTGTGTCGGCACAATATGCGCCGAACCGTATTCCTTAACACGTACAAGCTGCTGATGTGCCAAGGCATAATTACTGAACGCACCGGTATGAATATAGTAATAACCGCGCATATATTCATAATCACTACCGGTTTTAACGGCTTGCGTATTTGCTTTATTCGGATTTTTCGCAGCTTGGGCATAAATACCCTGATTGTCGGATACCTTTACCTCACTGCCGCTCATTATGCCGAGCGAACCCGAACGTATTCCACCGTCTTTAGATGCCGCACTGCCGTAAACCGCAGGCTCTGCCGTTTGGCCGGTCGGTGTATAAGTTCCGGAAGTTATTTTTTTGTCACCGACGCTGGCATAAATTGCCGCTTTATCGGCTTTTTGAACTTCAGCCGCAACTTTCTGCCGCTCGGCAGAAGATTCATACAGCGACGGTGCCGGCGAAAATGTTTCTTCCGCATCAGGTGAGACATTGCCGGTCAACATTGCTTCTTTGAGCTGCTTACTTTCTTTTGCCATAATTTCTACTCTGACACGGGTTGTCCCCTGCCCCATATAGCCGAGCAAAGTTGCGCCGCGTTTGGATAAATCGATAATTCTTTCTTTTACATAAGGTCCGCGGTCATTCACACGGACAACAATCGAGCGCCCGTTTTGCAGATTCGTTACCTTTACAATGCTTGGTAGAGGCAAAGTGCGATGCGCTGCTGTCAGGGTATTCATATTATAACGTTCGCCGTTAGCCGTCTTTTTGCCGTTAAAATCTTCACCGTACCAAGAGGCTATACCTTCTTCTTTATAATTATAATCTTCTTTCGGATAATACCAACGTCCCATTACTTTATACGGCTTGCCGACTTTGTATATTCCGCCGTAATCTTTGATAATCTTTGCCTGAGCTTCCGGTGACATACCCGAAAGTTCCGGCGTGCCTGTGGTACAACCGTTGAGCAACAGCGCCCCGAACAACATACTTATTGTACATAGATATTTGAAAGTCGATATATATTCTTTAGTATTCATCACGAAAAAAGTTACCCTGTTTTTATATTATTCTATCTCTCTGTTTCAGTGTTTTGCCGGTTTTTTCTGCGGTGCCGGAACCTTAAATCCGGTTTTAGCATCATACACGGCAATTTTATTCAATAATCTGTAATCCGGATATCCGTCTTCCGGCAAACGCGCCTTATGTTGCAAAAACTTCACGCTTTCCCGTGTAATCGGTCCGAGCTTACCGTCTTCTTTTATTTTTTTTGCCGACAATCTGTTATAAAACTGCTGAATTTTCTTAATTTCGTCACTGTTAAGCGTATATTGCTGCGTTGCTTCAAGCGGCGTCCATTTTTTGTCGGCATCGGCAATATAATCGGCAAGCGTTACCACAGCAATGGCATAATTATCCGACCTGTTCCATATCATTACGCGTTTAAAGTTGCCAAACACCAAATATGCCGGCCCCTTACGGCCGTCCGGTAAAATAACCGACCCTTTCAAATTTTCATCAAAAGGCAGATTTTTACCGCCGTATGTCAAGACACCGAGTTTTTTCCACTCACTGACTTTCTTTGTTATTTTGCGTCCGACGTCTTTAAAATCAAAATCCCACGGCAAAGTCACTCTTGTTCCCCACGGTTCGTCATATTTCCAACCGAGTTTGGTCAGATAATTTTCAGCCGAAGCCAACGCATCGGGAAAAGAGTTCCATATATCCGGTATTTTGTCACCGTCATAATCAACCGCATAACTGTTGTAGGTTGACGGCATAAACTGAAAATGTCCCATTGCACCGGCCCACGAACCAAGCATTTTATCTTCACTCAGATTTGTTTTATCCATAATTTTCAATACATTATAAAGTTCGGATTTAAAAAATTTCGAGCGACGATTCTTATAGCTTAAATTGGTTAAACTGTCTATCAAATGATGTTTTCCCTTATTCTGTCCGAAGTTTGTTTCCACTCCCCAAAACGAAACGATATAATTGAGCGGAACGTTATACTCTTTTTCGATTTTCGCATATTTTTTCTTAACATCTTTATAATGCCTGCGTCCTTCTTCCACGCGTTGTTTATTGACCAAACGATTAACATACGCGCAGGTTGTCAAAACAAATTCCGTTTGTTTTTTATCCAAATTAACAACTTCCGGTGCTTTATGATAATAGTTCTTACCCTTGTACGCTTTATCGATTGTTTTTTGTGAAATGCCCTTGGCAAGCATTTCTCGTTGCAGATTTTTGATAAATGTTGTCCATTCGGTCGGCGGCGTCACTTTTTCGGACTTGGCAGAAGTGGCGGCACACGCCGGTAGACTGACCGAAATTACGATAACGGTCAACATATAAAAAATCAAAAAAAGTGTCTTTTTCATAAATTCCTCACAGTTTTGTTGCTTTATTTTAGAAGTATTTATTTTAAATACCATAAAAACAAAACATTTATCCCCATATCTGTTTGTATATTTTTTCATTTTTGTGTTGATTTTTGGCAAAATATAAAATATAGTGTTTTAAAAATGTATATTATAGCAATTATTTATTACAAATCTCAAACAATCTGCGTATGGGAAGAATACTATTATTTTTGGTGATTGCGGTCATTATTTTAGTACCGATGTGGTATTTCAATGATGCCTTAAAGAAGAGGAAGAATGCCTCTCAACCTCAACAGACTGATGACAACGAGGCCGAACTTGATGAATCCGACATTGATTCTGTTCTGCCGCCAGACGGTAAGTGTTCGCCGACAATGGCCAACTGCTGTGTTACGGAAGACTATCGCCACGCAAATTCGCGTGCGGCGTGCGCCAAGGCATTGGCGGCTGACGCACAACTTCGGTACTTGTGGTCCAAGCTGGAGAAAGTGAATCCCGAAAATGTTCATAATCGACAGCCGGACGCAATGGACAAGTGGTTCATCGACAATGTCGAAGAGTTTGTCAAATACGGTGAAGTGATGGCCTTTATCGAGTACCATCCGGCACTGGAAGACTTGTTTTTGGACAGTTTGAACGAACCGTGGAATAACGTTGAGTTGCAAAAGAGAATCATCAGTGTTTGCCGCGGCTCGTATCAGGTAAACTATGTCAATCTGTTGTGCAAGTACCTGTGTCGTTGGGACTTGGTCTCGCCGGTGAAAGCTGTGGTGTTTTATGACCCGCGATTTGCACGCGCCAAGATAATCTACGACACGTATTATCCGTCGCGACACAAGCGTCGTCGCCACAGAAACAAAAAAACGAAGACCGCTTAAATTTCAGAAAAAATCCCGACAAGCCGCTGTGCTTGACGGGATTTTTTCTGTTTTATAAACATTTATTTCGTACGACTGTGTTTTTTAATCATCGGTCTGATATCCACGCGACCGGTTGTTTGAAAATTTTTCAAACTGTCAATATATTCCTGATGTTCTTTTAAATAAGCTTCCTGTGCCGCCGTATTACAATTTTTAAATACCTGAGGAACGCGTTCAAATTCACGAATCTCATCAAAAATCATTTGGTTATCTTCTTTTGAGGCATACAACAACAGCGGTTCACGCAAATTCGGCAGATTTATGTGCAATAACTCACTTCTGCGCGGGCGAAATTCCGTATTTTCCGGTTTCGGAGGTATCGGCGTTTCATTATTTTTCTTTGAGCTTTGCGCTGTTCTTTCCAATTGTGCGCTTAACTTCGGATACTGATAAAATTCAAACATAAAATCACAACGATTTACATTATCGGAAATATTGTCAAAGTAAGATTTTATCGGAACTCTTTGCACCGAAAAATCGGCAATCATCGATGTTAAATCCAATCCGCGGAAAGTATACATTTTTTGCGCCGTTTTATCTAAATTTTTATCTCGTGCATTCAACTTGCAGCGATCTACGCTGAATAATGGAAAATTATGCACCGCATTATGAAAGGATTTATCACTGTATGCACTGTTAATAACCTTGCGGAAGCAAAGATTAACCAGTTGCGGATTGGCTTCCAATTCCTCCGCGGTTTTATTTCGAAGCATATATTTAAGCTGTGACGAAATCAGCAAATGCTGAAAAATTTCTAGTTGTTTATCCAAACCGACCTCTGACATCAGCGGATAATTCTGATTAACAATATCCATAATTTCGACACCGCCGGCTTTCATAAAACGTATTTTCGGCAACTGCTCGGCAAGCAAAACTTTATCATCTTTTGTTTCTATATCTTGTATGAAATAATCAGCAAAGTTAACACCGCCGATTGTATACATATGATTTAATATTTTTTTATAATTTTTCTTGCTGTTCGATACCAATCCGACCCGTCCGACATATCGTTGCAACATACGAAAGGTTGTCGGACTGTAATGGCGCGAATACTTTTCCATCCACATTTTCATCGTACCGTTTGCAATTAAAGAGCGTTCTTTTTCTATGTCTGCGGGATTATTACTTTCCGGTTTGATACGACCGGCTGCCACTTCATCAAAATAAAACTTCATATAAGATTTTTTATATCTGTCGATAATTTTCTTTTTTTCCGCTCGGGTCGGTGCAGCCAAATATTCATAACGTGCCGTTAATACAGCAGCCATATTGGCGGAAATTTCATCGTGCATACAAAGTTTATAGTATTCCGTCGGTGTATAATAGTATCTTGTACGATAACGCAACTCATCATTATGATGATGCCATTCTTCGTGTGCAAAATACGGTAATTGCATTCGGTAACTGTTATTGTTTTCAACGTAATAACGCGTAATCAAACCGGCACTGTAAAAAAGCAGAGTCGAACCGGCTTTTTCCAATGTGTCCGTTCTGTATTCGACATTCAGAATCGGATTCTTGATTTTAGGAATCGATACTTGTTGAAGCGAATCCTTAACTGCCTGTTCCGTTTTGGCCTTTTCTTTCAGTTCGTTTATTCGTCTGCTGTGAACGGCATCACCATACACACCAAGCCCTAGAAAACCGGCAACGGTTGTCGGCCCCAGATAACGTTTTATATATTTTTTGAGATTTTGCCGCAATGTCATAAGTATCTCCCGATTGGTTTGATTATAACCGCTTATTCTTTTTTTGTCAAGCAATCATATCAATTTGACCCTATTTTTCTCTTGACAAAAATCAATGTATTTTATATACTGATTCGAGTTACGATATAATTTCGATACAAATTCAAAGATTCAAATATATGGCAAAAAATTATTTAGAGCTAATCAAAAATGGTCAAGCTGATGAACTTTATGTCAGCGTGTTTGATAACCATCTCGACAACAACACCGACTCGTCGTATGTTGATGTTTTAGGTGAAGAAGCTGAAGTTGCTTTGATGCAAAAAGCATTAGCAATGCAGAGGCACGAGGCTGATCCGTGGTTGGAGTTTATTCAGCAATACAACACAAAATATCCCTTTTGCAATAAGGCTATTGATGTGTTGTTTGATAACTTCGACAACTCCAAATCGTTGCCGCTTCTGATTTCCCTGCTCAGCCGCTTCGGATACAGCGAGTCTCAGGGGATTCGGCTCTGCAAAATTATGTTGCAAAGTAACGATCAACATTTGATTGTACAACTGCTGCAACTGTTGTGTGAGCAAGGACGCATTTTCTATCCGGAAATCCATCGTCTTTTGGAAAGTATTGACGTACGGATTAAGGATACGGAATACAAGGAGCACGCAACCTTTGCCGAGTCATACAGACAGGCAATTGCCAACTATCGGAAGATTAACAATCTCGAACGTTTTTATTGATTGTTGGTTATTCAAAACAAAAGCCCCCGTTATTTGATATAACGCGGGCTTTTGTTTTTACCCCGATCCGCACAGCGACGAATGAGATTATCGCGTCGGTTGCATTACAACCTCCTCATAATAACGATTTTCTTTTTGTTATAAAGTTTAATAATACTTTTTTTTAACAAGGCTCAATGAGCCATAATACGGGCTTTTTCACGTGCCCAATCACGTTCTTTAGCGGTTTCACGTTTATCATAAAGTTTTTTGCCCGTCCCCAAACCGATGAGCAACTTGGCGCGGCCGTGATTATCAAAATACAGTTTGAGTGCCACCAGAGTTGTGCCTTTTCTGTTCAACGAATTGATAATCTTTACAATTTCCTTATGTTGCAACAATAATTTACGGTTGCCGCGCTCGGCGTGACCGGCATAACCTTTATATTCATACGCGGCAATAAACATATTTGACATATACAATTCGCCGCCTTCAATAATACCGTATGCATCGCGAATATTGGCGTGACCGAGCCTCAGCGATTTAACTTCGGTACCGCTTAAAACCAAGCCGGCAGTATAAGTATCACCGATAAAATAATCAAACCTTGCCCGCGGATTTTCTGCCACGGTACCGGTTGAAATAAAATCCGATCTTTTTACTTTTTTTGCCATCACTTCACGGCTTTTAATTCTGTTTCTTGTTTATTTTCGTTTTCCGCCGTCGGGATGCTTTTGACAGTTGCGGCTGTTAATTTGGAACGCGGAACACACGTTCCTTCCACATAAGCTCCCGGCGCCAGCGCAATTTGCGTATAGCAAGTATTACCGATTAAACGGGCATCTTTTGCCACAAAAAGTTCCTCCGTATCAATCGTACCGTTCACTGTTCCGTAAACACTGAGCGATTTTGCTTTGATATCACCGGCAACATAACCGTGCACACCGACAATCACTTCGCTGCACATAATATTACCCTCGATACGACCGTCAATCTGTACGGTTTCACCTCCCCAAATATCACCCTTGATTTTGGTATCATAACTGATGATACTCGGCACCAAAGCTTTAGAGTTTTTACCGATGGCGGCAAGTTTCAAACATATCAATTTTCTTAAATTGCGCATTTTTATACTCCTTATATTTTTATTCATAATCGCAATATTATCAATTGTCAACGTTATCAAAAATCAGCGTTGCATAAGTTTTACACTCATCGTTTTTACATACCCAGATGAATATATACATACCTTTTTATACTTTTATATATGATAATTCGAACTTTTTTTATGGACAATCAATGATAAATTATTATAATCGGCTTCAAAGAGAGGTTAAAATGAATGTACAAAATCAAAAAAAAATTACAATCAAGCATATTGTTTATATAATTCTTGCCGCACTGATTATTTATTTCGGCCGCGGTTTGTTCGGCAACAAAAAATCGGCGGAAGGATTTAAGACTCAACCGCTGAGCATCGGTGCCATTACCGAGAGTATTACCGCATCGGGTACGATTAACCCGTTGTCGACCGTTTCCATCGGCACGCAGGCTTCCGGACGCATTGCCGAAATCTACGTGGATTATAACTCCGAGGTTGAAGAAGGACAGCTTTTGGCTCTGATTGACCAAGACAATGCCAAAGCAAACGTGGCACAACGCGAAGCCGCGCTCGAAATTGCCAAAGCTCAGGTTGAAGTGGTGGAAAACAACATCAAATATTATAAAAAAACATTGGATAGAATATCCAAATTAAACGCCGCCAAATATTCGGCAGAAAAAGAACTTGAGGCCGCCGAACGCGACTATGATAATGCTGTTGCTCAATTATCCCTTGAAAAAGCACAGGTTAAACAAGCTGAAGCCTCGCTTAATTCGGCACAAACCGAACTGTCTTACACCGAAATCAAATCGCCGGTCAACGGTATCGTCATATCAAAGGCGGTGGAAGTCGGACAAACCGTTGCCGCCAGTTTTTCAACACCTGAATTGTTCTCGGTGGCGGAAGATTTAACCAAAATGCAAATTGAAGCATCGGTTGTTGAAGCCGATATTGCCAAGGTTAAAGAAGGTCAAACCGTACGTTTTAGCGTTGACAGCTATGCCGATGAATATTTTTACGGCAACGTCGTACAAGTCCGCAACGAAGCCGTCACCACCTCCAACGTTGTTTCTTATACGGTTGTGATTGAGATTGACAACAGTGATATGAAGCTCAAACCGGGAATGACCGCAAATGTTGAAATCATTACCGCCGATGTGAAAGATGCACTGCTCGTACCAAATCAGGCTCTGCGTTTTTATATGGATAACACCAAACGCTATCAAGACCGCGGCGTATGGGTATTACGCAACGGTGAACCGACGCGTATCAGCATTATGCTCGGCGTCAGCGATGATGCCAACACGCAAGTTATTTCCGACGAGCTGAAAGCCGGTGATGAAGTTATTCTATCCAAAGCCGGTGCCGAAAATAAAGACCAGCGCGCAATGAGAATGAGGATGCCACGCTGATGAAACCGTTAATTCAACTTAAAAACATACATAAAAGCTATCCGCTTGACGGTTTTGATTTGGAAATTTTAAAAGGCATTGACTTGGAAATAAACGCCGGTGAGTTTGTGGCGATTATGGGACCTTCCGGCTCCGGTAAATCTACTCTGATGAATATTTTGGGGTGTCTCGATACCCCGACTTCCGGCAGTTATATCTTGGACGGTGTAAATGTCGAAAACTTGAGTGCCGACGAGCTGGCGACCATTCGCAATCGAAAAATCGGCTTTGTGTTTCAAGGTTTTAACTTGCTTTCGCGCACATCGGCAATGGAAAATGTCGAGTTGCCGATGGTATATGCCGGTGTAGACGATGACGAACGCTTGCAAAAAGCAAAAGATGCCCTTATCAGCGTCGGTTTGGGTGAGCGTCTGTATCATCAGCCGAATCAACTTTCGGGCGGACAACAGCAACGTGTGGCAATTGCACGCGCCATTGTCAACAATGCTCCGATTATTTTTGCCGATGAGCCGACCGGTAACCTTGATACCAAAATGAGTGTGGAAATTATGCAACTTTTTTCCAAACTCAATGCCGATTTGAAGCGTACGATTATACTGGTGACGCACGAAGAAGATATTGCGCTTTATGCCAAACGAATCATCAAAATCGTCGATGGCGAAATTCATTCCGACACAGTCAATAAAACAAGGAAAATCAAATGATTGAATTAAAAACCATTTTCAAAATCGCCATTCGTGCGATTGAGGCAAACAAAATGCGTTCGGTACTGACCAGTCTCGGTATTATTATCGGCGTAGCGGCGGTGATTATCTTGCTTTCCATCGGCAACGGCACGCAGCAATCAATTGAAAATGAAATGCGCAGTATGGGTACCAATCTCGTTATGATTCGTTCCGGTGCCTCCACTTCCGGCGGTGCGCGTATGGGACGCGGCTCGCAACCGACCTTGAAAAACGGCGATGCCGATGCCATACAGGAAAAAATTGCGGCAATCCGTCTGGCGGTGCCGGTTGTGAACGACAGCGGACAGTTGGTGTATGGCAATACCAACTGGTCAACAAGTATTGTCGGCACAGATAACCGCTATTTTCAGATTAAAGAATGGGATTTGGCTTACGGGCGCTTTTTTACCGAAAATGATATTCGAACCGCCAATAAGGTTGTGATTTTGGGACAAACCGTAGCACAGGAATTGTTTGGAGATATTGATCCTTTAGGCAAAACAATCCGAGTTAAAGGTTTGCCGTTTGTTGTTATCGGCACTCTGACGGCACGCGGCCAAAGCGGTCCGGGGCAAGATCAGGACGATATGGTTTATATGCCGCTTTCGACCGCGCAGAAAAAAGTTTCCGGCACACAATTTCCGGATATGGTTAATATGCTGATGTTGCAGGCGCAAACAGCGCAAGATACATACACATCGCAAGATGAAATCAAAGCCCTGTTGCGGCAACGTCATAATTTAGGCTTAAATAAAGAAGATGACTTTACGATTATGAACTTTACGCAATTTATGGAGATGATGCAAAGCTCATCGCAGACAATGACGATTTTTCTCGGATTTATTGCCTCGATTTCACTGATTGTCGGCGGCATCGGCATTATGAACATTATGCTGGTTTCGGTTACGGAACGCACGCGTGAAATCGGTATTCGTATGGCAATCGGCGCCAAAAGCTGGGATATTCGTCTGCAATTTTTAATGGAAGCCCTGATATTATCGCTCATCGGTGGCTTAATCGGCGTGGCATTCGGAATTATCGGTGTGTATGTTTTACCGAAAATAACATCAATTACGGCAGTTCTATCTACATTTTATGTACTGTTGCCGTTCGGTTTTTCCGGAATCGTCGGATTGATTTTCGGTTTCTTTCCGGCATACAAAGCCTCCCTGCTCAATCCGATTAACGCACTGAGATATGAATAATTCTATAACAAGATTTTTTCGAGCATAAGTAATTGCTTTTTACGCTCCAAACCGCCGGCATAACCGGTTAATTTACCATTGGCACCAAGAACACGATGGCACGGAATAATCAACGAAATCGGATTATGACCGACTGCATTGCCGACCGCACGCGCCGACATTGTCCGAAGATTATTTTGTGCGGATATTTTGGCGGCAATATCACCGTATGTTATTGTTTGTCCGAACGGAATCCGTAACATAATTTTGCATACGGAATACCGAAACGGTGTTGACGGAAGCAACAAACGCGGAGTAAAATCAGGCTGTTGACCGCCAAAATAACAGTCAAGCCATTGTATTGTCCGTTCAAAAACAGGAATCTTTTTTTCAATACATTCCGTACCGACCGTTGCAGCAAAATATTTTTGCCCGTCGAACCACAATCCTGTTATGTCCGTACCGTTACCTGCCATAGTCATTGCCCCGAGCGGTGATTGATAATGCCATACAAAGTCCATATTTTGTCTCCCGCACACTTTTGTTTCTGTGATTTTACAAAAAATACAAGCCGAAATCAATCATTAAAACCAAAAATTTATGTTGACAAAAGTTATAATAAAGCGTACGCTGAAAACACTTTTCAAAATGATTATAGAACAACAATTATTTATTTCATCTCAAAATATTACAATTATGAAGAAAATCGAAAAATTTTTCAAAACCTATGTAAGGGAAACCTTGTTGGTAGTAGTAAGCGTGTTTCTGATGCTGTGCGTTTATGCCGGCGCAGATAAGACTTCCGAAAGCGGTTCGATTTACGGAACTTTCTCTTTGATTATCCCCTCCGTGATATTCTGTGTTACGGTTGTTGTGCTCGGACGGCATATCCTTGAGGTAAAAACACTGGAACGCTTGAAATTTCTGTCCGCGGTCGTGTTTTTGGCAGCTCTCGGAATCCTGATTGCATACAGTGCATACGTTCAACAGGTATTTCCGGCAAGCGACCTTATTAAATTGGGATGTTGCGGAATAATATGCACCCTTGTAAACGGCGGATATTTGGACGCACGCGGCGATCAACTGAAAGAACTCGAATTACTCAAAGAAAATCGTCCGGACGAGTATCTGCGCGCCTTGATTAGAGCTAAGCACGAGTTGACAGAAATTGAGCAACTTACATTATTTAATTTGGGTGATGAAGAACATTTGCTGTTCCAATATATGCAATATGCGGAATTGTATCCGATGGCGGAAATAAAGTTGATTGAGCAACCGTATCTTCTGCATTTGTTACAACGCCTGCCGCGCTATGCTTTTTCCGATGACGGAGATGCACGGCTGTTTTATCAGCCCAACACGCCGGAATTGGTTTTGCAATACATTCAAAACGGCAACTGTTTCAATTCGGCCAACGAGCTGAAAATGTTTGATTTGCCCAACGCAGCGGAAGTTGTTGATGCATACATTGCACACAATCCGTTGTCCGATGAAGCGGAAATGCGTCTGTTTGAACTGCCGAATGCACGAGAGCTGGTAGAGTATTACGCCGAAGAATACGATATGTCTGATGAGGCGTATAATTTAGCCGAAGAAAAAGGTTGGGCTTGATAAGTTTTTTGATACCAAGAGAAACCGTCGGGAGATTTTTCCGGCGGTTTCTTTTATCTGTTTATTTGCCTAAAACAACAAAAATATCTTGATTTTCCGATTTTTTTACATTACAGAAACAATACGAGGTGATGAAAATGTTTAAATCAATAGTACCTATTGTCGGATTATGTTTGTTCGGGTGCGCTACGACAACCGAAATTCCGGCAAACTATAAATATACGGAACTTTACACGCCGGATTTTGATTTTGCATCTTGGCAGAAAATCACCGATAAAACCGCAGCGTATAAAGTATATATCGAAGGCGACGGACACTCTTTCAATACCAACAAACAACCGACAGATAACCCTACGCCATACAATCGTTTTGTTCGTGAAACGGCATTTGGTGACAATAATCCGAACGTTATCTATTTAGCGCGAGCCTGTCAGTTTATTCAACATAAAAAATGTGCACAGAAATATTGGACAGCCGCCCGTTTTGCGCCAGAAGTCGTTGATGCCGAAGCAGATGCGCTCAAACAAATTGTCGGCTCTTCACCGGTTGTCTTGGTCGGTTTTTCCGGCGGCGCGCAAATAGCAGGACTTATGGCCGTACGGCATCCTGAAATAAAAGTAAAAAAAATCATCACCATTGCCGGCAACCTGAACCATCCTGCTTGGACCAAAATGCATCACGTATTGCCCTTAACGGAATCACTTGATTTAAACAAATACAAGGCTGAATTTTTGAATATCCCGCAAATTCATTATGTCGGCGCGTATGATGATATAATGCCGCCTTCGATAAATCAACGATTTGTTGAGGGCAAAGCAAAAGTTATCGAAGTTGAAGGTGCAACGCATAACAGCGGTTGGTCGGTAATTATTCCGAAAGTTCGGGCAGAATAATGCTCAAAAACGTGTTTGCAATAATCGACACACTCTGAAATATCCGCGCATAATCAGCCATAAGCACAGTTGTTTACGCCACGATTGTTTCTTGCGATTTGCCAAACGACGTTGTAACAGGCTTAAATAAAATACCTGCACACCATAAAACCACTCTTGCGGTGATATATTCAGATGCTTATTTATTTCCCGCATTATCCGTTCAAAGCGCGATAAACAACCGTATAATCCGCGGAAACCGGTCAGTTCCAAGGCTAAACAGGCAAAGTCCTCAGCTGCATAACCGTACCGCAATTGTTCCCAATCCAAAATATAAGGCTGTTCATCAGCAGTAACCAAAATGT
The DNA here is from genome assembly GCA_017479985.1 of Alphaproteobacteria bacterium. GTDB lineage: Bacteria > Pseudomonadota > Alphaproteobacteria > RF32 > CAG-239 > RUG410. The sequence continues at coordinate 25,357 of JAFVBL010000017.1, forward strand.
TGTTAGCCGTAAAATCGCCGTGTATGATTGCCTTGCTCTCAGCTAAAGATAACACCTCCGTTTCCATAAGTTTCCAAATATTTTTATATATGCACTGACTTAATATACTTTTCTGAGCTTGGAACAACGTTTCAAGCTCAGAGCGTAATTGCTGCATATTACGCATCGGCGCGATAAAATCTGCATTTATCTGACACGTCTGAACTTTTTGATACGCCGAACACAAATTTTCAATAAAACGATTCGAACAATGACGATAATGTATTTTTTGCCCGGATATAAAGGGCATAATCAAAATTTTGTATTGTCCGAAAGTCTCATTTTTAACTTTATGTAAAACATTATGAAATAAATACAAGCATTTAAGTTTGCTAAATATTTTATCATTTTTACATAACTTCATAAAATATTTTCCGGATTGCGTCAAAATGCAAAAATTATACGAACTGCCGCCGGTATATATTTCATTCATAGAGATAAAATCCGGAAAAAAATGACTCTCCGTTACAAATTTCTGCAAACCATCCACATCAGAAAATTTCAAAGTCCGTATCCTATCTTTACTTGCGATATTCGTGCGCCGGATAACACCCTAAAACCTGATATTCTTCCGAAAAGAACTTCAACTCCGACAAAGCATATTGCAAAGCACGCGAATGGACGTGCTGCTCCACTTCAATATAAAATTGCGCCGAAAAAAACTTGCCGTTAATCAAATAGCTTTCCAATTTAGAAATATTGATGCCGTTGGTAGCAAATCCGCCCAAAACTTTATACAGCGCCGCCGGAATATGCTTGGTTACAAATACGATTGACGTAATAAAACGACCGCCGTCATTCACCGGAAACGCCTCATCTTTTTGCATAATCAAAAAACGCGTTGTATTGTTATTGGCATTTTCGATATTTGCCGCCAGAATATCCAAACCATAAATTTCCGCCGCCAATTTTGAAGCAATCGCCGCCTTGGTTTTATCTTGTTCCAACACAATCTTTTCACAAGATTTTGCCGTATCTATGCGCGAAACAGCCTTAATACTGTGTGCTTTCAAAAAATCGGAACATTGAGCCAAGGCTTGCGGATGCGATGCCGCACTTTGGATATCTTCCAATTTCGCACCTTGTACGGCCAATAACTGATGCTCAATACGCATAAAATGCTCACCGACAATATGCAAACCGGCTTTAGGCAATAAAAAATGCACATCACTGACACGACCGGCATTGGAATTTTCTACCGGTATTACGGCTTTGTCAACATCTCCGTTTTTCACCAACTCCATTGCAATTTCAAACGTATCGCACGGAATATATTCCTGATTTGGGAAAAGCGTGTTGCAGGCAATATGCGAATATGCGCCCGGCACGCCCTGATATGCAATTTTCATATTTTCATCCTTTCATTAAAGCTTGTTTAACAATAAGCAAATTATCGGATATGTCAATGCAAAAAATAAAAAGGTGCCGAAAAATCGCGGCACCTTTTGCAAAATTACACCTTACGGATTTTATTCTTCATCATCGTGCGGAATAATATCCGGCAGAGCACCGATAGCTTGTTTGCGTTTGAGTTTGTTCACAAACTTAATTGAGCGTTGCGCATCCCATTTGCGTTTACCTTCTTCGCTTTGATAAATCACTTTATAAACTTCAATAGCTTGGTCAAACTCCGACAATTTTGTTAAACACGATGCCAGACCATCATAGAGTTTATGTGTATACCGCCCGTTGACAACCGCCTGTGCTTTTTTATAACATTTCAAAGCATCTTTAAACTTATACATTTTTTGATAAACATAACCGATACTGATCCACGCTTGCAAATCAGAACTGTTAATATTTAAGATTTTCGTAAAGCATTTCAATGCCGAATCGTTATCTCCCATAAGCTGATAGGTTACACCGATTCCGTTCCAAGCTTTTGTATTATATTTATCGCCGGAAAGAACTTTCTTAAAGAAAGAGATAGAACGGTCGTACTGCTTCAGTTTTTGCAAAGTCACCGCTATACTAAGCAAAGTCTGCGGATGTTTATTATCTATTTTCATCGCTTCTTCAAGCACATCAAGTGCTTCTTTATAAGAAAACATATGCTGCAATGCAATCGCCTTACCATTTAAGGCCTCCAAAGAAGTTCTGTCGTTGCCGAATGCCTCGTCAAAGCAGACTATTGCTTCTTTATACAACCCGCGCATACTTAAAGTCACGCCTTTATTATTCAAAACTTCCACCGATTTCGGGTTAATTTCCAAAGCTCTGTCGAAACAATTTACGGCATCGGTATATTTACTCATCTTTTGATATGCAAATCCCTGACTGTTCAACGCCTTCCACGCCCGCGGATTTTCCGCAATCACCTCGGAAAAGCGTTCGATTGCTTCTTCATATTGACCAGAATCCAAGAGCTCCTGCCCTCTTTTATATGATGTATTTTCGTTTAATTTAACCATTTTTACCTCTTTACTTTACAGAATAATTGTATAAGAAATATCACACAATCCGCATTATGTCAAGTTTTTTATATTCGTGATAACTGTTTGAAAATAGGAATATCTGTCCGAATTTCAATATATCCGCATAAAAATTTTTGACAATTCCGACGCAATAATTCACGTTGTTGATGAAAATATTGCTGATATTTTGCCGTAAACCCCTCCGTACCCGTATCAAAAACCGTTTTTTGCGTCGCATACTGAGCGGCATAAACACCGTTTTGCGGCGCTGATTCTTCCAATACATCATAAATATTGACGCAACACACATCGTGTTTTTTTGATAAAATAGCTACTTTATCAAACCTGTCCGGTCCGAAGTTATGAAAATCGCTCAAAATAAACACCGTTCCCTGCCCCTTTTGGTGATACTGCAACATATCAAGCGCGGCACCGACATCGTTATCATACTGATTGATTAAAACATCGTGTGTTTTCTGCACGATTTTATGGAAAATATGCATCAGATTCACGATATCGTTTTGCGGTTTGAAATAAGTTGTATCTTTGCCGTCAAACAACAGCAAACCGAATCTGTCTTTATATTTATGAGTCAACCAACCGATAAGAGCTGCCGTTTTGGCTGCCGTTACCGATTTAAGTTCATTACGAGTCCCGAAAACCATTGAAGATGACAAATCCAAAACCACCACAATTTCACGGTCTTTCTCTTCTCTGAATACCTTTGTATATGTTTCTCCTCTGCGTGCCGTTACCCGCCAATCGATATCACGCACGTCGTCACCATAGTTATATGCACGGACTTCCTCAAACTCAATACCGCGCCCTTTAAATGCCGACTGTGTATTTCCGGCGTGCTGCGATGTCAGTTTGTTTTGACTGAAAGACAAATACGGTAAATAACTTTGTTGATAAATCAGTTCGTCAAGCGTTACCGCCAATCCCCGATTTTCATTGATATTGTTCCCTTCTTTGTTTGGCATCGAACCAATCATTCAGACCTCCGTTACGGCAGCGGGACCAATTTAAGCAAACGCGTAATCACATTATCTGCAGTCAGACCGTTCGCCTGTGCTTCAAAGCTTAAAATTATACGATGACGCAACACATCATACACGACGGCGTGAATATCTTCAGGTGTCACATAATCGCGACCGGCAAGCCAAGCGTGAATTTTGGCACATTTATCAAGTGCAATCGTTGCACGCGGACTGGCACCGAAAGAAATGGCATTTTTCAGTTTTTCATCATATTTCTCCGGTGTTCGAGTTGCCATAATCAACTGAATCAGATATTCTTCAACCGCATCGCTGACGTGCACGGCAAAAGATTCGGCACGGGCCGTCATCACATCTTTAATTGACAAAGCACATTCGCGCTCGGCATCTTTATTATCCAAGCTTTGTAACTCCTCACCGCGCACCAAATGCAGAATTTTGCGCTCCACATCGGTTGTCGGCTGTCCGATTTTGATATACATCAGAAAACGGTCGAGCTGGGCTTCCGGCAAATTATATGTACCCTCGTGTTCTATCGGGTTTTGGGTTGCCAATACCATAAACAAACGCGGCAATTTATATTGCTTTCCGCCGATACTTACCTGATGTTCCGCCATTGCCTCAAGCAACGCCGCCTGAACCTTTGCCGGCGAACGGTTAATTTCATCGGCGAGCAACAAATTGGCAAATACCGGACCGGCACGAAACTCAAAATGCCCCGTTGCTGCCACAAAAATCTCGCTTCCGGTAATATCCGACGGCAGCAAATCCGGTGTAAATTGAATACGGTTAAACGTTGCGTCGATACATTCCGAAAGTTTTTTTATTGCCTTTGTTTTGGCTAACCCCGGTGCTCCCTCAAGCAAAGCGTGTCCATCGGCAAGCAATGTGATAATCAGCTTTTCAATCAAAGCCTCCTGCCCTAAAATATTTCTTTGCATATATTCTTTCAAGTTAATGATTTTATCTCTGATTTCAGACATAGCATACCTTTCAAAAAATTGTTTGTAAAACGCAAAAACGCTTTGCATCAGGTTAATAATATTATAAATGTATATATAATTTGTAAAAAAAATAAATACAAGTAAAATTTTAAAGAAGAAGCATAATGTCCGATAATATCTTTGATTTGGATGAAGAAACCGCCGCACCGCAACTGTATGATAACATCGGCGCATTAAGACGTTCTTTGCCGTGGCTTGACGAACTTAATCCGGAACAGCGGCAAGCGGTTGAAACAACCGAAGGTCCGCTTTTGGTACTTTCCGGCGCAGGTACCGGAAAGACTAAAGTTTTAACGACAAGACTTGCCTATATTCTGTCAACCTTACCCGTCCAGCCGTGGAATTGTCTGGTTGTCACTTTTACCAATCGTGCCGCCAACGAAATGAAAGAACGTGTGCAGAATCTTATCGGCGATATGGCTAATTCGGTTTGGCTCGGCACATTTCACAGGATTTGCGTCAAAATTTTGCGCGCCCACGCCGAATTGGTCGGCTTACACGCCAATTTTACGATTTTGGGCGAAGATGACCAAAAAAGGTTAATTAAACATATTATCGAAACCGAAGGCTTGGACGAGAAAAAATATACGCCGCAAAGTTTTGTTGAAAGCATTTCGCGCCTCAAAGACAAAGGAATTACCGTTGATAAAGCGGCGCAGAATTTTCGTTCGACCGTATTGCTGACGATTTATCAAAAATATCAGACACGCCTGCTTGAATTAAACTGTGTTGATTTCGGTGATATTCTGCTTTATACACTGACACTTTTAATGAGTAATTCCGACGTTTTAAAAATATATCAAGACAAATTCAAGTATATTATGGTGGACGAATACCAAGACACCAATGTCACGCAATATCTTTTTTTACGCCTTTTATCTCAGCAATCACATAACTTATGCTGTGTCGGTGATGATGACCAATCCATATATTCGTGGCGCGGTGCCGAAATCGAAAATATTATGCGCTTTCAAAAAGATTTTGCGGACGCAAAAGTTATCAGACTCGAACGCAATTATCGCTCAACAGCCAACATTTTGAATGCGGCTTCCGCTCTTATCTCGCACAATAAAACACGGCTTGGCAAAACACTCAAAGTAGCGGAAAACAGTCCGGCAACAAAATGCACCAATGATAAAATAAAAGTGCTGAGTTTATATAACGGCGAAGAGGAAGCCAAACATATTGCCGATGAAATTGAAACACTGCATCGCGGCGGACTGCCGTATTCCGATATGGCGGTGTTGGTACGTACGGCGTTTCAAACCCGCGAATTTGAAGAAAAATTTATTTCCGAAGCCATACCGTATCAGGTAATCGGCGGACCGAAGTTTTATGAACGTGCCGAAATCCGAGATATTCTTGCCTATTTCCGCGTTATCGTACAACCCAATGATGATTTGGCGTTTGAACGCATCATAAACAAACCGGCACGCGGTATCGGTGCAAAAACGGTTGAAAAATTGCAACAAACCGCACGCAGCGAACAAACTTCAATGTTTTCCGCCGTGCAAACGCTTATTGCCAACGGCGGTTTAAGCGGCAAGGCTAAAAATAATCTCGAAGATTTGATGCAGAAATTTATCGAGTGGCGACGAATCGTCAGTTTGGTCGAACCGGCTGATTTAGCTGAAGATGTTATCAATGACTCCGGTTATATGGAAATGCTTAAGAACGATTCTTCTGCCGAATCGGAAGGGCGTATTGAGAACTTGCGCGAGTTGATTAACGTAATGACCGACACCGAGAACTATCCGACAATGGCCGAATTTTTGGAGCACGTCAGCTTGGTGATGGATAATGACAGCACAATGGATACCAATAAGGTAATGCTGATTACGTTACATTCCGCCAAAGGTTTGGAATTTGATACCGTCTTTTTACCGGGGTGGGAAGAAGGTCTGTTTCCGCATCAAAAAAGCCTCGATGAAGGCGGTGCCAATTCACTTGAAGAAGAACGGCGATTGGCGTATGTTGCCCTCACCCGAGCCAAACGCCATCTGTACATTACCACAACTCTTAATCGTCGGGTTTACGGTGAGTGGCGTAATAACGTTCCGTCGCGTTTTTTAAATGAAATTCCGACGCCGTGTTTACAACTGAGCAATCAGATTAACAACTGTTACAACGGCAGCGGTAACCGTTACGGCGGATATGATGACGGTTCGTCTTCGGGATACGGCAATGATTACGGCAAACGCGGCGGGTACGGCAATTACAGAAAAAAGAAAACATACGGACAAGCATTTTCAACCAAGCCGAGTTATCAACGCTACACCGAGCCGACAGATGAACACGATTATTCGTATGAGCCGGCGGAAGATGCAGGTTATGAAAACTATACACCGAAAAAATCCGCTTCAAAATACATCGGCGTACGCGTTTATCACGAAACATTCGGTTATGGCACGATAACTGCCGTTTCCGGCTCAATGTGCGAAGTTGAATTTGACAATTTCGGCCGTAAAAAAGTTATGGGCAGTTATCTGACAAAAGCATAGAAAAGACTAAACGAATGAATGTAAAAATTAAATCACGTCCGTTTCTGACCATTATTGTTTACCAAAGTTCCAAACACCTTTCGCTATATCTGCAAAGTCTTTGCAAATAAACATAAAAAATATGGAAATTATTTGTATCAACGACGGTTCTACAGATTCCAGCTTGAGTATTCTGCAAAGATTTGCCAATCGCGACAAACACATTAAAATAATCAATCAAAAAAAATCAAGTTCTGTCACATACACGCAATGTCGGTATTTCTGCCGCAAACGGTGAATACATCGGTTTTGTTGACTCTGATGATACCGTTTCGGAAAATTTTTATGAATGTTTGTATAATTCAGCCGTAACAACAAAATCAGATATTGCGGGAGCCAACATAATTCGCCTGACAAATAATTTTGAAAGGGTATATTTGTATTACGGACGGCAACAAACCGCCGAACAGTTGCAGGATAAATCCGCAATTTTGCGCGTTCCTGAATTGAATTATGTATGGCACAAAATTTATGCGTCTCATCTGTTTTTACGCGAAAGCTCCTATTTCCCCGAAAATGTTTACTATAAAGATATGATTTGGGCACCGCAAATCTTGTTATATGCCGGCAAAGTCGTTACTGTACCTTGTGCCACTTATTATTATCGGCAAAATGACGCTTCAATTATGGCAACAACTAAATTTTCCGCCGTTAAAATGCAACATTCTTATGCACATCAAAAATGGGAAGCAGAATTTTTGAAAAAACATCATATTTATGAAAATATACTGTCGTGTAAAGATAAAGTCATACCTTGCGCGGCACGGTGTATCTGCGAGTCACGGCATCTGACCTTTGCGAAGCGCAGATTCTTTTAACGCATATATTGAATAAAGCCTGCCCCTATTATTTTTGGCTTGCTTTAATATAATCTTTGTCGGCGAGAGGTCGCCGGCGGAGTGTCACAACTCCTTCCATAAAAATTGAACTCCTCTATTGGTGGGGAGCCGGCGGAATATATTGAATACGCCGGACTGATTACATAACAGTTGTGAACTCCCGACCGCTTTTTGAGTGGTCGTTTTTGTTTTGATTTAACAAATTAAGGAGTTCTGAAA
>JAFVBL010000018.1 GCA_017479985.1 Alphaproteobacteria bacterium
CATCAATAGCTTGATTGGTGATACCGCGAGCTGGACCGGAGAAGATACAATCGCCAGCAAGATAGCTGCAACAGAACAAGGCATTGCAGACAATGCATCGGCAATAGCAGCAGAAGCAGATAGAGCGACATCGGCAGAAGATACGTTGACAACAGGTCTGAATGACGAAATCGACCGTGCGAAAGCGGCTGAACAGACGCTGACGACGAATTTGAACAACGAAATCGACCGTGCGACGAAGGCTGAAGGTAATGTCGGAATCTTCAAGACCACCGATTACAACAGCACGTATGCGGCATCCGGTGCGGTAGATTTGACAGATGCCATCACCAAAGTTGACGCTCGTGCAACACAAAATCTGGCCAATATGGGTGAAATTACCGAAGGCATTAACATCACAGCGGCTCCGTTCAGAACGGCTGATGCCGACAACGGTATCACATCCAACACAATTGCGGACAACTTGATGAGCTTAGATAAGATTATCGGCAATGTTGCAAGCATTACGGATATTGACGGTGCAGATGTTGCAAACAAACTGGCAAGTTTGAATACCAAGATTGGTAATGCTGCAGATAAGGCTGAGGCTAATGCCAAGGCATACACGGATAAGAAACTTTCCGGCGAATTAGACGGCACGGTTGTTATCGGCGATAAGGCTGACACCATTACCATCGGTAAGACACACGAAACCGTCAGCGGTGAAGAAGAAATCGTTGCCGGTATGGAAATCGACACGAAAGATCGTACGGTTGAAATCGCAGCTCAGGCCGATAACGGTGACAAGGCCGGTATAGACCTTGATACCAAGGGTATTACACTCAGTGCAACGGATAAGAACGAAAACGTTATGACAGATTTGACACTGGATAACGAAAACGAGGTTATCGCATTGAATATGGTAGACAAGACCAATGAAGACGGTCACGTTAAATCAGCATTCAATATGGATAACAAGAACCAGACCATTGAGTTGTTGCTGTCGGATAATCCGAACGATCGCACAAGCCGCATTAAGATGGATAATGACGATAACGGTCTGCAAACCATCTTCATCGGCTCGGAAAAGACCACAAGCGGTTCAGAAGCGGCATTTGGAGTTAAGGTTGTATCCAACTTCGGCACAACCGGCGAGAAGAGCTATGTCGAAATCGGTGATGATACCGACAATATCAAGGTATCGGAAGGCAACTTAGAGGCCACCGGTGACATTACTTCGCACGGCAATCTCAAAGTTGACGGCCAAGCTGACTTCGGTGAAGACGGGGCAATGGTAACGCTTAAAGACGGTAATGTACTTGCTGACGGCAAAGTACAGTCGGCAACGGTTGAAACCGGTACGATTACCACCACAGGAGATGTAACGGTCGGTGAAGATTTGAGCGTTGCCGGCGATGCGACCTTCGGTGAGGGCGGCAAACAAGTAACAATCTCCGACGGTACGGTAACGGCTGACGACGTCGAAACCAAGACGGCAACGGTCAGCGACACTCTGACGGTCGGTACGGTTGATGAAGATACGGATAAGCTGACCTCCGGTGTTCAGTTGAGCTCTAACGGCGATATTGAAGCAACCGGTGACATTACGGCTCACGGAAACCTCCAAGTTGACGGTAGCGCAACCTTCGGTGATAAAGACGGTGCAAACGTACAGATTGCCGACGGTACGATTACCGCAAGCGACGGTAACGGCAAGACGGTTTCTGTCGGCAACGGTAATGTGACAGCCAGCGACAGTGTTGTGGTCGGCGACGAAAACGGAACGAACGTGAATATCGCCAAAGACGGCTCGATTACCTCAACCGGTGCGAACGGCTCCGAAGTTCAGATTGCTGACGGCTCGATTACGGTTACATCGAAAGATGCTCAAGGCAATGACAGCGGTACGGTTACAATCAAAGACGGCAAAGTCGAGGCTGATGCAATTGATGTTGCCGGTATTGAAGCCGACACCGGTGCATTCCGCGAAAGCGTAACGGTCGGCGATGACACCAATGGCAAAGTAACGATTGCTGACGGCAATATCTCGGCTCTGAGCGGCGAATTTGCCAACAGTCTGAAACTCGGTGACGATGTTGTCAGCAAGATTGACACGGGTTCGGCTCCGGTAACTTCGGATTACGCAAATGCCGACAAGACTCTGGCAACCGTTGCGACCATTAACGCAACAGTAGGTAATGCGGCTGATTTGACAGGTAAAAACTTGGCAGCGCCGACAACCGATGATGAAGGCAATACGGTTAAACCGACTGTAACTGACCACCTGAACGCTTTGAACAGCTCTATCGGCGACAGAGAGTTTGACAATAATAATGTGATTGCCGACGGTGATACGGTAACGGCTGCTCTTGATAAGATTGACGGTGCTCTCGGTAATGTTGCTCAGTTTGCGGCAACCGATGATGAAGGCGAACCGACATACAGCGGATTTGCTAAAGGTGCAAACAATTTGGCTGATGCAATCGCCGGAGTTGATACACAGGTTGGCATCAATGCCGGTAACATCGGTGATATGAACTTCAGCGACAAAGACGTGGCATACGGTGCAATTACCGCAACCGATTTGACCAATGCCGTATCGCAAATCAACAGCAACATCGGTTCGGCTGATGATTTAGGTACTGCTGACGAAGACGGCAATGTAAGCAACAATGTCAATATCAACAACAGCATCAATGCCAACATTGCGGCAGTTAATGAGGCAATCGGCGACTTGAAGGGCTTGTCGTTAGAACTCAAGAACCTGACAAACGGCAAAGATGCAGTTGAAGAAAATGCACCGAAGAGTGTGGTTGAGGCTTTGAATAATCTCGATGCAACCCTCGGTCAGATTCACGGCTTGGCAGACAAACGCGGTGACAACTACAAGGGCAACCTTGCGGAAGGTACAACGGTTGAAATGCACTTGACTGCTTTGGATGATGCAATCGGTGACAGAACCAAGATTACCAATGAAAAAGGTTCTAACGGATACAAGTTCTCGTCCGATACGATGTACGTTGCAGATGTATTGACAGACCTTGCATCGCAAATCGGTACAGCTGAACAACTGTCTGATACAACAATCAGAACAGTCAGCGCTCAGCAGACGGTCAACCAAAACATTGCGGCGGTTAACAATGCAATCGGAAATGTGACAGACCTTGAAGATACGTACTTTGTATCCGAAACGACTAACTTGACAGATGCTGTCAGAGTATTAGACGCTGATATGTATCAGTTAGCCGGAGCGGTCAACCACACTTGGAAAGACCTGAAAGAACTGCATCACGAAGTTCGTGCAGGTATGGCTGAAATGGCAGCAATGTCTGCTTTGGTACCTAACCCGTTGGCTCACGGCAAGACTTCACTCTCGCTCGGTACCGGTGCATACAGCGGTCACGGTGCGGTGGCAGTCGGCGGATTCCACCATATTACGGATAACTTGATGCTCAATGCCGGTGTGGCTTGGGGTAACAGCAGAGATACAAGCTATCGTATGGGTGTAACCTACTCGTTCTAAAGAACACATAACATCAAGATATAGGGAGGGATTTCTCTCCCTATATCTTTTTAAGGAGAGATATAAATGGCAAAGAAAATAACAACCCAAAATACCAAAAAACCAAAAGCACAAAAAGAAGAAACGACGGAAACAGTTATAGCGGAAATGCCGGCAATGGCAGAGGAGAGTACCAAAGACACGGTTCTTGAAAATCTGTCGGGTACGGAAAAAAACGAAAACAGAAATATGCCTATGCAAACGATTATAACGGCAATTCTGACCATTGTGTGCTGCGTGCTGATTATCAAATACGGAAGCCTGTCAACTCGTGTTAAAATACTTGAAACCGACATTGCGCAGATGGAAGGTAATTTAACAAAGAATGTTGATGACAATCGCAAAATTTATGTGTTTAATATGGATGACACTGTCAAAGGAATAGGTTTGCAAGAGGCAAATCAAAAGTTTGAGACGGATATTAACGATTTGGATGCACAAGTTAAAGAGGCGCAGGCAACAATCAAAGATTTGAAAGACGAGGCAATGAAAGCCAAAATTTTGAATCTTTCGATTAAACCGCTGCAAATGAAACGTGACGACCTGTTAGATGCATATTCTAAGTCTATGCAACAGTCGTTGGCACAAATAAATGAGGCGCTTGCCGAGATTGCAACGGAGAATAACGTTCCGACGATTTTTATGAGTAAATCCGTTGCGGTCAACACAAATTATGTGGTAGATGTGACAGAACAGGTGGTGGCAAAAATCAAAGCTAAAAACAAGCAATAAAAATATCTTTAGTATGAAGAACAAATAAAAAGCTTGCGGTTGTATGCGAGCTTTTATTTTTATGCGAGGCGGTGATTTTATGCTTGAATTTTGACGAAAAATATGATATATAGTCCATAAATATTAACAGGAGAACGCAAAATGGCAGAAGAAGATGATATGCAGTATGAAAATACGCAACAAACCGTACAAGCTGAAAATGAAACACCTGAAGAAATAGCTGCAGAACAAGAAGATGCCGCAGATGATACTGAACAAATGATTATGCTTGAACAGTGGACGGACGAAACACTTTTTGAGCGTGCATTGGTTTTGTTGCAGACAAGTGCGCAAAACAATGAAAACATTGCGGCATATTATCGCTATTTGCAAGTGCGGAATTTCGGCGAAGATGTCAGTGAAGAGGTGGCGAAAAACGCAACGCTTGAAGACGAACGTCAGCAGGCATTGGTAGCGGAATTTTTGCGTGATAAGCTGGATGGAATAAAATCCGATGCCGTAAGTTTGGATAAGACAAAGGTCAATAAAGCGTTTGAAAATATTTTTGCATTGGTCGGTATGGATTTGAATACCGAAACAACTTCTGAAAGCCATTATGATAAAGTATTTCAGATTCGTACGGCGCAAATACCTGATTTACGTGTTGATTATCAGATTTTGCAACTCAATCGCTCCATTGCCGATATGTATGCGGCAAAGGCTTCCACAGCCGAATTAAACGGCAAAATAATGTTGATGGAAGATTGGTATTCAAACGGTGATATAAATCGTGAACAATTAGCGCAGTTTTATTATAATATTGCAATGATGTATGAAGCCAACACAACCAAGCAAAATACCACACAAGCCGTCAACAGAGAACATTTCAGAGCCATCAGTTACGAAAAAATGGCACTGGAGAAAACAAATACCAATATCAATCTGATTATAAATGTCAGACGAGAATGGCAGGATAATTACGATTATGACCCGCAGAAAATTTTGGACGCCTGCCATCGGGTGATTGATAATTCCGGCGACAAACGCAATGTTTTCCGTGCACATAAATTATATGCCGAAGCATTGCTTGATTTTACCGGTACGGACGGTTTCGGTATGAAACGGGAAAAGCGCATCAATACGGTTATTAAGCACTATCGGCGCGCTTTGGCATATGCCGAACAGCCGGAAGAAAAGGTTGATATTCTGAATGCCATTGCCGACCAGCAGAAACGTTTTGATAAAAACGGATATATTGAAACCCGTATGGAGGTTGCCGACCTTTTAACCGGTCGCGCGCGTATCAGAGAATTTGAAAAAATTGCCAATGAAACTGATAATCAAAATCTGAAAGTATCTGCTCTGAAAGCCGGAATCAATGAATTTGACGAGCTTCCGGGGATTGATAACGAAGACAGATATCTCTATGATGATTTTGACCGTAAATTACGCGTGGCTTTACCGGAAGATGCCAATAAGGGCAAAATATTGAAAAGCCTTGATGAGTTAAAGAAAAAATTCGGTACACCGGAACAAAAAAAGGAAGAAATGCTTTTACCGATTATGTCTTCGGGCGGAAAAGATTTCTTCAGCGGTCGTTGATGCGGTAAGATGAGGTAGGATATGAACAGAATTTTAATGACGGCTTTATTATTCAGCAGTTTGGTGTTTGCAGCAAACGCATCGGCTAAACAATATCAAAAAGTTGATCATTGCGAATATGACGATGAAACCTTGGTCGAAACCTGTTATGGCAAAGACGGCAACAAGTTACGCGGTTGGGCGGTTGAAGGTGAACAGCCGCGAAGTGCGGCGGCACAGCGTCGTGAAATGCGTAAAAATCAGCGCGAGGGCAGATGGGTAATAGATATGAAAAAAGGTGAATCATACCCTGACGGCGGTCAAACTTATACGCTTTCGAAATATCGTGACGGCAAAAAAAACGGTTTGAGCAAAGATATAGATGCTCGGGGTTTCGGTGTCAAACGCGTTCAATATAAAAACGGCGTAAAAGACGGTCCGTATGAAGAATATTTTATGGAAAATCACAATCGCAAGGTCAGAGCCACATATAACAAAGGTTTGTTGGACGGAAAGGCAATGTTTTATAATTCACGTGGCCAACAAATCGGCAAGGTGGAATATAAAAATGGTCAACTAGTAAAAGGTTTTTGCAAACATTCCAAGCGCGATAAAGAGCGCTATACGGCCGAATATATCAAATCTTTTCCTAAAAATCAGTTAGTCAGATGTCAATACAGCGACGATTAGGATTGGTGCTTGAAGGCGGCGCGCATCGGGCAATATATACCGCCGGTGTGCTTGATGTGTTTTTGGAACGCGGTATTTGTTTTGATGGCGTTATCGGTGTTTCCGCCGGAGCGATTCACGGTTGCTCGTATGTATCGGGGCAACGCGGACGAAGCATCGGCTATACCTTGAAATATTCAAAAGACAGGCGTTATATGAGTTTTTATTCGTGGCTGACCACCGGTAATTTGGTCGGCGAGCAATTTTGTTATCACGATTTACCGGAAAAGCTGTTTCCGTTTGACCACGAGGCGTTTGAAAAATCACCGATAAAGTTTTACGTGACGTGCAGCAATATGGAAACGGGGGCGGCGGAATATGTTTATTGTGATGAATTACGTACCAAAATGCCGTATTTGCGTGCCTCGGCATCAATACCGTTTTTGTCGCATCACAGTGAAGTAGACGGCAAAAAACTGCTTGACGGCGGAGTGACGGACAGTATTCCGTTGGAGGCATTTCAAAAAATGGGATATGCGCGTTGTGTGGTGGTGCAGACGCACGCTGCCGGCTATGCCGAAAAGAACTATCCGTTGGTAAATCGGTTGGCAAAATGGAAGTACAAACAATATCCGAAATTTATTGAAGCGTTTGAAAAATTAAAGGAAAATTATAATCAAGAACTTCAATATATTGAAAAAGCTCAGCAAAAAGGTGAGGCATTTGTAATCCGTCCGAGTCGGCATATCAAAATCAGCCATACCGAAAAAAATCCGAAGATTTTACGTGCGGTGTATCAAATGGGACGTGCCGATGCCGTTAAATCTCTGCCGAAATTAAAGGAATTTATGACCGCGGGCTGAGGTGTATTTTGCGGTTGACAGTTTTGCCGAAATCAGCTAAACTAAAGCTCAGAATAACGGAGAACGGTATGGCTGATATAAAAGAAATTTTAAATAAAGCCGAAAACAGAGAAGAACTGAAAACTGTTCTCTCTGACCATTTTGACACTATAAAACAGCCGGTTTCCGTATCTTTAGGATTGCATTTAAGAGGACAGACCGTCGAAGATGTCGTTAATTTACTCAGAAAAGACGGTATAAATGCAGTTCCTTATTATGATGAAAAAGTTAAAGACAACTTAAGTTACTTTGTTGTTGATGGTACAGGTATTCGTTCGCCGTTTATGTCTCCGGAAGATGCGGTTAAAGCAACTGCAGATATGGCGCAAATTATGTTGTCAAATCAAATTGAAACCAGCCGCGCCATGCCGATAACCAGAGCAAGTTTGGTTCCGGCAGTTTCAGAAAAATATACCGGAAACGTTATAGATATTGCCAAGAATAATCCGTCAATTCCAAATGTAAAAGAAATATTATCAGAATATCTGAAGTATGCGGCAGAAAAAATGCCGGCAATTGAAGTACCAAGCCAGAAAAGCAATGACAGCATATATAGCGGCAGATTATTTGCCGACGGATACGCTTTAACACCACACCGCCGTTATCGCGATTGTGTGTATGGAACAAATATGCTTTCTGAGGCCTTAACATATTCTCAATCAGCTAATAAAGGCGGATTACATCTCGAAGAAGTTGATGGTCATTCGTATGGTTTTATTATTGAAACCAAACAGCATCAAGGGCAAGCATTTTATGATATGGCCGGTGCGGAAAGACCTTTTGCCTCTAGAGAAGAAAGACAAACCGCAAAAAGAAAAGAAAATCGCGATGACTATGAAACTTTGGTTTTAGAAGACAGAAATCCGGAAATTGCAAAGTATTTGCGCATTGATGACAAAGTTGTGCAAATAGCCGATGAAAATGGATTTTTTAATAATGATGGTATTGATTGGGAAAAATTTGCTTCATTGCATAAACCGCGCAATACAAATGAGCCGAACGATTATTTAGTTGCTCGTGTAAATAAACAAATAGAAGAATTTCCGGTTTTTGCATATGAAAAACAGAATAATTTGGGAGAATATCAACCGACAGCAGATATTAAGGGGTATGCCTATAGAGAGTTAATCAGAGAAAATGCTGATGGTTATGAAATAAGTAACGCTTCATTCCATTCGCTTAAGTTGTCTGAAACTTTATGTAAAACAAAGTTGAGCGGAAATATTTATTTAATAAACTGCTCAGTTTCTGAAAACCAAACTTTAGAATTGGCGCATTGTAACGGTGATATAAGTTTTGCTCATATGACTTATGGTAGAAAAATTCATCTTCCGGAGCAATGCGAGTATTTCTCTTTATCTTGCGTCAAACTTCCGCAGTGCGATGAATTGGATTTAAGCCATACCAAGAGTCAGAATGTTACATTGGAAGATTCTGATTTGACTGCGGCCAAAAGTTTGAAATTGCCGCAAGCTGAGGAATTAAAGCTCCGATATGATGTCAAAATGCCTGAAAGTCTTGATTTAAGCGGTGTTAAAACCATTATCTTCGACCAAACGACCAAGTTAGACTTATCGCAAACAAAAGAATTAAAAGCTACTGGTTTTGATATTGTAATGCGTAGCCGCGATGAAAATAATCCTATCAATCGTTTAGTTGATACGTACACTATGAAAATTTTATCCGGCTTACCGGAATGGAATCATTCAGAGGTAAGTTCAGATGCTGATGTTGCTCGGCAAAAACTTAATTTTGCCGCCAAAATGACCGAACTTAAGGCTTCTTTGAATGAATATAATATACAAGATGAAAAATCGGCTTTGCGGGCAATGGATTTAGTTATAGCTCAATACGTACCGGACGAACACATTGAAATTGTAATTGATGGCGAAGAACATCGTGCGGCAGATGAATACATCTCGAAAAGTCCGGAGTTGCAATATAAAATTCCGCCTAAAGAAAACAATAATTTAATAAATTCCGGTAAAACATTCCATAAACAAGAGTTATTTACGCTTGTTGCTCCCTCTAAACCCGATGAAATTGCCAACATTTTGGTTGCGGAAAAGCAAATCGGTAAGCGCACAGTAGGGATTGTGGCAATTGATAGCTTTATGATAGAATACAGCAATAAAGACGTATATGATAAAGTTGATAAAATCGCCGATTATGTTTTGGAGCAGTCAAAACATTGGAATGATGTTATTTTTGATGTTCGCGGTAATGGTGGCGGTGATGCAACAATCATTAAACAAATCGGCGAAAGAATGGCTGATAAAAAACTTGAATATGCCGATAAAATTGAAGTTATTAACCCTGAATTAGCAATACAAGGCGGACCACCGGACAGATATGAACAAAAAGCCGGAGATAAGACTTTTACAGGTAATGTTTATGTTTTGCAGGATAAAGGTAATTCTTCGGCTGGAGATGGCGCAATTTGGATGTTGCGGCAGATGGATAATTGCATAACTATCGGCGAAAATACGCATGGAGCATTTGCCGGTGGTGATGTCAAAAAACATCAAATGGAAGTGGGAACGCTTTTATTGGGTAATACTTATCGCGAAAGAACAATGTCGGACGGAACAAAAGTTGAAGAAGGTAAAGGTTTTCCGCCTGATGTAAGATGTGCTTCACAAAACGCTTATGAAATGGCAATAGTTGCTATAAAGAAGACAAATATGCAAATGTATGTGCTTGAAAACAATAGAGATAAAGCCAATCAAAACAATACTTTGAAAGCAAAGCCTAACTTCAAAACGTTGGCAGTAAAACAGAGACGTGATTATGATAAATAAAAAAGAAAAAATTGTGACTATTAAACCGTTTCCGAAAAATCCGTTTAAGTTGATGTTTATGTATGCGTGGCGGCACAAGTGGCTGTCATCGGCAATTGTTATCGCATCGCTTTCAGAAATTCTGAGCATTAAAATAATTCCGTATTTGTTTGCAAGGTTAATTGCATTGTTCGGGCCGGATACGGATTTTGCCGTTATCAAACAACGTTTTTTTGTTTTGCTCGGTGCGATATTCGCTGCCGGTATCATACAATATGCGGTTGAAATGCTGGGTACATTTCTGACCTTAATGCGCCTGCGCCCGCTTGTGCGAAAAGAATTGAGCACGGATTTATTTGCTTATTTAATGGGACATTCGGCATCGTATTATGCCGATAATATGGCAGGAAATATGGCGCAAAAATGGCAGGATTTATCGGACGACATTCCGGCGATGTATCGGGTGTATATTTACTATGCGATGGGATATGTCAGTTTGTTTTTTACGTTCGGATTATTGTTTTCGGCGAGCGTAAAATTGGGTTTGATGTTTGCCGCAACTCTGTCGGTTGCAACATTTATTTTGTGGAAAGTATCAAAGTTTTCAATCAATCTGCGCACACAAATGACCGATTGCCGCAATCAGGTAACCGGCAATATGATAGATGCTTTGCAAAACAGCTTTTTTGTGCGTCTGTTTAACGGATTTGATTTTGAAAGTCGCCGTGTGCGTAAACTGATGGCAGAAGAAAACCGGATTACCAATAAATCGGTAAACATTGAAACATTGCAAGGTTCGGGCGAAAAGCTGTTTTTTCAAATTGTATGTATGGGGATTTTGTTTTACGGTATTTGGCTATGGCATATGCGGCAAATGTCCGGTGCAGATGTGGTTATGACATATATGTTGTTGCAAAGTGTGGCAACAACGGTGAGTTTTTTGTTGCATCGGGCAGTGATTTATGCCGGTGAAGTTGCCCGCTTGGAAAAAGACTTGGAACCGTTTGCCGCGCCGCACGATATCCGTGACAAACCGTATGCCGTGCCGCTTAAAATGACAAAGGGCGCGGTGGAAATTAAAAACATTACTTTTGCGTATCAAGGTCAAAAACCGATTTTCAAAAACTTCTCATTATCAATAAAGGCGGGAGAAAAGGTCGGCCTTGTCGGCGTTTCCGGCAGCGGTAAAAGCACACTTGTCAATTTGTTATTGCGCCTCTATGATGTGCAGGACGGCTCTATAAAAATTGACGGGCAAAATATTGCCGAAGTGACACAGGACAGCTTGCGGCAGGCAGTGGGATATGTGCCGCAAACCGCCGAAGTTATGGAAATCAGCGTTGCGGATAATATTGCCTATGCCGATGCAAAAGCCGCAAGAACGCAAATCAAACAAGCGGCACAAAAGGCATACGCCGATGAAGTTATCGAAGCTTTGCCGCAAAAATACGATACGATTTTAAATGCCGAAAATAAACTTTCCGGCGGTCAGCAACAACGTATAGGCATTGCGCGTGCCTTTCTTAAAAATGCGCCGTTGCTTATTTTAGATGAGGCGACATCGGCACTGGACAGCGAGAGTGAGATGTATATTCAAAAAGCGGTGGACGCATTGTTGCAAAATAAAACGGTATTGGTGATTGCACACAGACTGTCGACATTGCGCAATATGGACCGGATTGTTGTGTTGGAAAAAGGCAAAATTGTTGAGGAAGGAACTTTTGCCGAATTGGAACATAAAAACGGGCGTTTTGCCGCCTTTTGGACACTTCAACAGTTGAAAGGAGGTAAAAATGCCTGAGAAGTTTACCTCTTCACGCTTGACATTTATCAGGCATTATTACGGGCGCATCGGGAAAATGTTGGGCTTATTGGCCGTGTTTATTCCGCTTGCGATGGTGTTGGAACAACTTGTGCCGTGGTATATGGCAAAATTGGTGGATTTGATTAACGGCAATACGGCGCCGGAAAAAGTGTGGCACGAAGTTCTCATATATTTTGCGCTTGTGGCGTGGCTTTCGTCGATTTTGCCGATTGTGGAATATATAACGATGCTGTTACTGCAATATCGCGCGATTTCACCGATAAGTCTTGGTATTCGCGGTGATTTGTTTGATATATTGCTCAAACGCGAACCGCACTTTTTCAAACAGCATACCGCCGGTGATTTAATGACAAAGATTGAGCAATGTCGCCGCAGCATTGCCGCTTACAGTTCGCTCGGTGATTTTTGCTTTGGGATTTATCGGCCGATATGCGGCGTTATTGTCATTTTGGTGCTATTGACGCGTATCTCGCCGATTTTTGCCGTTCTGACAATGATTTGTATGACTTTATGTTTCGGATTGTTTTATTTTACGGCGCAAACGGCAAAGCAAACGGCAAATGAGGCAGAACAAAAATATGCCGAATTATTCGGACACACGGTCGGTAAAATCAATCATTATTTTCTGATTAAAATTTTCGGCACGGCGATGCAGGAAAAACAGAATTTGGCTCGGGAAATCGACGCACTGAATAAAATCGCCAATAAAGATGTATGGCTGCGCAAAAGAAACAAAGCGGTACTCGGCTTATGCTCGCTGTTGTTTTTTTGCACGTTAATGACAACAGCGGTTTATTTATGGGTTGAACGGCAGATAACTGTCGGCGATGTGGTATATATTTTTACGGTTGTCGGCGGCAGTTTGCTCGGCACGCTTCAGGCAATGTTTGATACGTTTGCCGGTATGATGTATCGACTGTCACTTTTGCAAAGAAATCTGGAACTGTTTAATGAAAGTTTGCAAATAGCCGATATCGAAAATGCCCGTTTTTTACGTGGCAAAATAAAAGAGATTGAAATTAAAAATCTGAGCTTTGCGTATGAAAATAGTCAACCGGTTTTGCATAAATTAAACCTAAAAATAAAGGCTGGGGAAAAAGTCGGACTGGTCGGTGTTTCCGGTGGCGGTAAAACGACTTTGATTCATTTGCTGCAAAGGCTTGAAAATACGCCGCGCGGGTGCATTTTTATCAACGGTCGTGACATTACCGAATTGCCACAGGAAAATCTGCATAAGCTGATGAGTTTTATTCCGCAGGATACATCACTGTTTCATCGTACAATGGCCGAAAATATGTCATACGGCACTTTCGGAGCGGCGCAGAAGCAAATCAAACGGGCGGCGCATATTGCATATTTGGATAAATTTATTGAATCCCTGCCGCAAAGGTATGAAACGCTGGTCGGCGATAAGGGAATTAAGCTTTCGGGAGGTCAGCGGCAACGTGTGGCAATAGCACGCGCCGTGTTGAAAAACGCACCGATACTTTTGTTGGATGAGGCAACTTCGGCACTTGACAGTGAGTCGGAAACATATATCCAAAAAGCGTTGCAAAAATTGATAAAGGACAAAACCGTGATTGCGGCAGCGCATCGATTATCTACCCTGAAGAATATGGACCGGATTGTTGTGATTGAAAACGGTCGGATTATTGAAGATGATGCGCCGGAGAATCTCTTGAAAAATGCCGGAAAATTCTCCGCTCTATGGCAGATTCAGATGAATGTAGAAAAATAAAAATTTGATGCAAGTTACAATTCGCAGACCGGCACTGTGATTCAGATATCCCTGATAATGCTGATATTTCGGCTATCTGTCAAAAAAACTTGTTTTTTATAAAATTATTTGGTAATATTAACTTAAACAAAAAATAGAGAGGGCTAAATTATGAGATTAAAAGACAAATTAAAAACACTGTTTATAAGTGCCGCAACCATCGTTTTAACCTCCTGCACCGGCAGTAAAGGAAAGCAATTCCGGTCGACGGATACAGATAATGCGGTAAATACGGAAGTACAAGCCCAACCGAAAAAATCTTCTCTTGCCGCCAATAATAAGACAGCAGTTTTTAATGAGGCATCAAATACAAACAGTACTTCTGTTGATACGGCGGCTAAGCTCCAAGAATTGAGAGATAAGCTTAAACAAGACAGCTTGGATAAGGTAAAAGAGCAAAATATTGAAGAAGTCGGCATAGATATAAGATATGATGCTAAAGAAAATGCTTATACCTATGATTTTGCGTATGATAACGCCGGCAGCGGATTAGAGAGTGATGAAGATATAAAACCCGATGAAATGATTAAATATAATGGTGGATACGTGAGCGCTGAAGATATAGACTTTAATAAAATTACGGAGGAATATTTGAAAATTCAAAAAGAACGTTTTTCCTCACTGACACAATACGTTGATAATGAAGTTGACATTTGTGAAAGAATAGCAGATTCCACATATACTCTTGCCAGTTATACGCCGGAAAATAATACAATTACTGTCAACCATTTCGTCATTAAAAATAAAGCAAAGGCAATGAAATTGATGATGGAAAAGGCCGATTGCTCTATGCAAGATGCGGATAGCTTAGTCACGATGCTTTGTAAAGAGTTGAACAGTCCGGAATTTATTGAAAGCCGAGTAGTCCACGAAGAATCTCACTTGGAAGATTTTGAGACAAATTGTTTTATGCCAGATTTGACACCGGAACGAATGATTCAGATTCAATTCTTTTCCGAAATCAAAGCAACAATGAATCAAGCAGGTTTGGCTTTGGAAAAATATCACAATGACGGAAATTTAGCACATTTTGCACCGATTCAACGTTATGTCAATAATGAAGTACAGGGAATTTTGAGCAAGATGAATGATAAAGATTTACAGAAACAGATTGTCGGAACGGCCGTGAATAACTCTTGGCTTGAAAGATGGAATAAAGAAGGCTCTCCTTACAATGGTGAGGCATTAGGCATTGCCGTTTACGGTCCGTCATCGGGTGCAGCTTTCTTCTATCGAGAAAGTATTCCGGAAACACCTGAAGGATACAATAACTACAAACAACGTGTCAATGATATGTTTGAGGATGTCGGTTATTTGGGAAATATGCAAAAAGTCGTTAATTGCGATTTTAAGCTCAATGAAGAACTTAAAAATGAGCTTAAAGAATATATGAGTCTGACGGCTAATCCGATATTTATGGGTATGACTAAAAACAGCCAAACCAATGCCGATGCTTATCAACGTTTGGCAGAATTGTTTGAAGTTGTGCGTGATTGCGATTCGGACGGAACCAGAACACAAGCAGAACAAAATCTGATTAACAAAACCATAAAAACGCTTACGGAAAAAGCGAATGCAGGTAAAGATTCTGCCGAGCACACAACTCAAATAAAAGCCTCTGACGGCATAAGTCAAAGGCTTCAGACAGAAAGATAAGACCTTATTACAGCTTATTCAGCCAGTCGATGATTTTATTTTTAACCTGTGCATCAAATTCCGGCTTCATATTATTGAAGTTTGCGGAAGTTTGAATATCTGCATTTTTTGCAAGTTTGACGAAATCCTCAAAAAAGGCACCGTAATTGCTTCCCTGAGTGGAAAAAGGTACGACTTTTTTACCGGAAAAATCGGCAGTTTCAAGCAAACTGAACAACGGCACCGCCATTGTGTACCACCACACCGGACCTCCGACAAAAATAATGTCATAGTCAGCAAAATTAGGTAAATTTTTTGCAAGTTTCGGATATTGTTTGCTCTCATATTCTTTTTTGCTTTTCATATAAACCGAAGGAGAAGAATATGCTTCTTCGGTCGCAATTTCATAGAGTTCACCACCGGTCAATTCGGCAATTTGTTTGGCGATTTTTTCGGTTTGTCCGCTCATAGAATAATACATCACGAGTGTTTTCCCCAAATTATTTATGTACTCGGCCTGATTATCATATTTTGCCATTTCTGCCTTATTTTTTGCGTTCACGTTGCGCAGATGTACAAGCGAAGCCACACCGCCGACGATTGCCGCAACCGCGAGGATGATTAAAATATATTTTATCATTGTGTTTTCTCCTTTACGATTTATAAATATGATAATGTTAAATTGATTGCAAGCAATAAATATTGAAAAGAGGAAATAATATGAATGAAATTATGCAGTCGGCATTGGACCGCGCACGACAGACAATGACAGAGAATATCGGCGGCCCTTTCGGCGCGGCAATTATTGATGAAAAAGGTGAAGTTTTGTCAGTGGCATCAAATTCCGTTTTGCGGGATAATGACCCGACGGCCCACGCCGAAGTCAATGCCATTCGTGCAGCGTGTCAAAAAATCGGCAGTTACGATTTGAGCGGTTGCGTGTTATATACAACGGCATATCCGTGCCCGATGTGCCTGTCGGCGATTATTTGGGCAAACATTAAAAAAGTGTATTTCGGATGTCGTCCGAGTGATGCGGAAGCCATCGGTTTTCGTGATGACTTTATTTATCGCTTTATCGAAAATGAATGCCGCGATAAAAATGTGATGCAGATTGCCGAGCTTGACCGCGAGGATTGCCTGAAGTTGTTTCAGGAGTATCAGACAATGAACAAAACCATTTATTAAGGTGCAAAAATGAGTTGGTATGCGGCAAATTTGAATAAATCAAAACACTGTTTTTTTGATGCAAAAGGCGGTGTTTCGCAAGGAAAATATGCAGCGCTGAATACCAACCTGAGCAGTCGGGATAATCCGGCGGATATTATGCACAATTTTGAGATTATTGCCGCGCATTTCAATAAACAGCCGGCAGATATGGTAACGTTACGGCAGGGTGTTTCCGACAACGCTGTTTATATCGATACACCAACGTGGTTTAAAATATATGCTGACGGTGTGGTAACACACAATCCGCACTTGCTTTTAGGGATAAAAACGGCGGACTGTGCACCGGTTTTGTTGGCGGATTACAAACACGGCATTGTCGGTGCGGCACACGCCGGCTGGCGCGGTGCATATAAGGGCATTATTGAAAACGTTGTGCGTTTGATGCTTGAGCACGGAGCTAAATTACCTGATATATCCGCTGCTGTCGGTCCGTGTATGCAACAAACATCATTTGCCGTACAAGATGATATGCGACAGATTTTGCTTAATTTGTCGGCAGATAATGCGCGGTGGTTTTTGTCTGATGCCGACGGTGTGCATTTTTATTTTGACTTGAGCGGCTATGTTGAAAGCCGGCTTAAAAATGCCGGTGTTGAAAATATAGAAAACAGTCGCATTGATACTTATCCTGAACAAAACGGTTATTTCAGCTATCGCCGCAATACACATCTCGGATTGATAAATGTGCCGAAAGATTATCCGACACAATATTCGTGTATATGCTTATAAGGAGTGGAAATATGAAGATTATTCGAGAGTTCCTGCCGTATTTTGATGAACGTCCGATTGGAGCAAAGGTCAAAGCATTGGTATTACATTGCAGTGCGCATTCGGCTCGCGGTATGATTGAGGTGCTGCGTGAACGCGAGCTCAGTTCGCATTATATTATTGACCTTGACGGCACAGTGTTTAAATTGGTGTCAGAGAAAAAACGCGCGTGGCACGCAGGGCAGAGCAAGTGGCGCGGAATGAATATGCTTAATCAATATTCGGTCGGTATAGAAATAAGTTCGCTTTCTCTCGGACAAACCGAATATGCATCGGCGCAACTTGAAAGCCTGATTAAATTAAGCCGACAGATTATTCGACATTATCAAATTCCGATGGTCAATGTTGTTGCACATTCAGATATTGCGCCGACGCGTAAACCAGATCCGGGTTTGGCTTTTCCGTGGCAATATTTGGCGCAAAAAGGGGCAGGGGCTTGGTATGATTTGTCAGATGCTGCAAAAGTTACGGAAAATGATGTAATGACCTTATTGCAAATTATCGGTTATGATGTTATTGATTTGGCGGCGGCGAGCTATGCTTTTTGCCGACATTTTATACCGCAAGCGATAACGGTCGACAATGATGTCAATCACTTGGTGGAAAATGTGTATCCGACTGATTTTGTATTTCCGCCGGAATATCTTCCAATCTTAAAAGCCGTCGCGTATAAATATGGAAAATAAAATATTTCTCCGATATTTTATATCTGACACCATTTGCCGTGCGTTACGCATAAGGTTTGACTTGGTATAAAAATAAAAGATGCTTTGATTGCAAAAGAAGGAACAGTGATGATGGAAAATAAGTTTGAAAACTATACTGCAGAAGAATTTATGAAGTTAATTGGGTAGAAAACGGACAAGTCTTAAATTTATTGTATGATGAAACAAAAGCAGAAAAAGGAAGAAACATAAAAACTCTCAATGAATGGGATTTCACTTCAGACCCTCTGCCGCAAAAATCCGAATGGTGGATATTTTATCGCAATATTATGCAACGCTTGAATGTACGGAATGAGCAAATTAAAAACGCTCTGTTAAATAATTTTACCCTAAAAAATGACGGCCATCTTGACACTGAGTAGCACGAAGCGGAAAGAACTCTTGACATACATTGTTCGGTCGTCATTCAATTTGATTTTTGTATTGTTATTCTGAAAATAACTGCTCGGTTTGCCGACTAAGCTTTCGGTATTGACGGCATAATCCGAGTTTGCAAAGACTTGCCCGTTATTTGCGACGTTATTAAACCCGCCGGTTGCGCCGACAGTGCCGAGCGTACTATCCCAACCGCCGGTTGAACCGGACATAAAACTTCCTTTAGCTTTGGCTTGGGTATAGGCATTGAGTGCTTGTTGATATTGATTCAATCCGCCGTCAAACCCGCTGTTGTTGAGCTGATTTGTTACGTTTTCAATG
>JAFVBL010000019.1 GCA_017479985.1 Alphaproteobacteria bacterium
CTCTTGTTCTTCTTTACTATATTGTATTGTACCTATTTCTTTTTCCTTCTATTTTAGTTTAATTTAAAAATTTCCCCTTTAAAAGTTTTTTCTTTCAAAGGGGGATTGCTTTTTAAACTCCTCTTTCTGGGGTACAGTTCAGAGCGGACCGTAAATTTTTATAAAATTATTTGCTGTATCTTTCCGACATAAATTTCTTGACTATCTTGTCACCAAAATCGTTGGTTGATGAGCAAATAAAATTACCTCCAAATTCCTTAGGCTTTCCCTCCAAAGGTACCAAAGGTGGAAGCTTATCAGCCTCCATAGGTTGAAACTTATCATCCATAATTCGTTTGCGACCAATTGGAGATAATTCAACATGTTCACAAGCACCACTGCTTATAATCTTACTTTTCTGTTCACTCATTTTTTCCTCCTTTTCTACACATTGTAATCAGCGAATTTTTCATCTTTTGTCTAACTTTAACATACATAATATTTTTTGTCAAGCACTTTTTTGTAAAAAAATAAATAATTGTGAGAAAAATATTTTATTTGTTATACAAACGCAAGTAAATAGAGTAAAAATATACTTCAGAAGGGGACTAAAAAATGTCATTATTTAAATCAATTGCAACTTTTGGCGGATTTACACTTATCAGCCGTGTTACCGGTTTTATCCGCGATATGGTATTGGCGTATTTTATGGGGGCAAGTGCGCTTGCCGATGCATTTGTGGTGGCATTCAAATTGCCGAATCTGTTTCGCAGCCTGTTTGCCGAAGGGGCATTCACCAGTGCGTTTGTGCCTTTATTTTCGCAAAAATTGGTAAGTGAAGGCAAAAAACGCTCCATCTTTTTTGCCGCTCAGGCAATGATGATTTTGACTGTGATTGTCGGACTTCTCGTATTGTTGTTTGAGATTCTGATGCCGTATGTCGTAGCGGTTTTAGCACCGGGATTTCATAACGACGCCGGAAAAATTGAATTAGCGGTGCAGCTTTGCCGCATTACTTTTCCGTTTTTGCTACTGATTTCTATTGTATCGTTTCAGGGAGGCATTTTAAATTCGTTTGAAAAATTTGCCGCACCGGCCTCTGCGCCGATTATTTTAAACCTCACAATGATTCTGTCGGCGTTTGTGTTTGTACCGTTTATGCCGACACCGGCGCACGGGTTCGCGCTCGGCATCACGGTTGCCGGTATTTTGGAAATGCTGTGGTTGCATATTTTTCTGAAACGTGCCGGCGTAACATTGCATCCGTATTTGCATTTGGGTAAAATTATACGCAATCCGGAAATAAAAACACTGTTTAAGCGTATTGCCCCAGGGGTAGTCGGTTCCGGAATTTATCAAATCAATATGGCAGTGGACACGATTTTGGTTTCGCTTGCCGGTTCGGGTGCTATTTCTTGGCTTTATTATGCAAACAGGCTGCAACAACTGCCGCTCGGCGTTGTCGGCGCGGCAATCAGTGTTGCGTTGCTGCCGATTTTATCTAAATACTTAAAAGCGGGAGATGCTGACAATGCCCGTTTCACACAAGATAAAGCGGTTGAGTACGGTTTGTTGCTTTCTTTGCCGGCGGCGGTTATGCTGATTGTTTTGGCCGGACCGGTGGTTACATTTTTATTTCGGCACGGGCAATTTACAATAAATGATGCGACACAAACGGCGTACGCTGTTGTTGCTTATTCTGTCGGCTTGCCGTGCTATGTAATGACAAAGGCGCTGATGCCGAACTTTTTTGCCCGCGGAGATACGGTAACACCGGTTAAATACAGCTTTTGGGTATTTATCACAAATCTGGTATTCAATCTTATTCTGATGCGTTTTTTCGGACACGTCGGAATCGCGATGGCAACGACAATCGCAGCATTTGTTTCGCTCGGGCAATATATTGCCGGACTTCAAAAACGCGGTTATTGGCATTTTACAAAGTCTTTATTGCTGAAAATGCTTAAAATTGCAGCGGCTTCTCTAACGATGGGTGTTTGCGTCGGAGAATGTATGCGGGTGGTACAATATTATTTTCCGGAATATTTATTCAGCAATTTGTCTGTTTTCTGCGTTTTGGCCGGAATCGGCGTTTTCGCTCTTGCAATTTTCCTGATAATGGCTAAAATATTGCATATTATTGATTTTCGGGAAATGCTTGGCGCAATGAGGAGAAAAAATGTCTGAAACGCGGCGTACAATAAAAAAAGCAGCAGCTTATATACGTGAATGTGCAGATTTTGCGCACAGCCGGATACGTTCGGCATATCAAAAAATTCAAGCGCAGAATTTAACGGAAAAAATAAAGTCTGTGCCCAATATAATAAGCAATCTCAACGTTTCATCGGTTCGCACAGCCTTTAAGAAAGGTATTCACAAAACAAAATCAGTCATACGCAGATATTTCAAACGCCTCAAAAGAATATCCAAAAAACTTTCCGCTTCGTGGCGAATTTTGCTGATTTGTATTCCGACATTTTTATTTTGCTACTACGGCATCGGCAGTATTCTCACCGAAAATACCGATACATCGACGGAATATAGTTTGCGGGAAACTCGAATTCCGATGTTGGAAACACCTCTCGCAATGTCCTTTCTGCTTAAACGCGAAGTAGACGGTAAAATGTGGACACCGAATCTGCCGCCGGTATTTCCGGCATACATTTTGGATAATATGCCGAATTTTCAAATCGGTATTGTCAGTGCGGTGAAAGATGTTACCGCTGTCTTGCGCCGTTTTAATCAAAATACCGAAGCGCAAAAAAAAGACATCAAAAATGCATATCAATATTTACAATATCCGCCGAATATTTGGTTGATGACCAAAAAAGGTAAATTTAATCTGGCACCGTCCTCCAATGCACAATATCGCAAAGCGGCCGCAGAACTGCAACAATTTGCCAAAGACGGCGTATATTATTCGTCTGCGGCAGATTTTGATGCTTTGCTGAAAAAAATAAATGCCGGTCTGCAAAACGCAACAAGCCGCAACGAATCGCATCAGGCGGAACATTCTGCCGATTGGATTGATACTCAGGCGGATAATTTGTTTTATTATAATCGCGGTTATGCGTTTGCAATGTGGCAAATTGCCCGTGTTATGGGCGCCGACTATCGTGAAACGATTCTGGAAAATAATGCTTATACAGAGTGGACATATTTTGCAAATTCTCTGCGAAAAGCGGCAAAACTGAAACCGTCTGTTGTCCGTAACGGCTCTGCGGAAAGTCTGACCGCACCGAATCATCTGATTATGCAGAATTATTATCTGTTGCGTGCCATAACGGCGGCAGAGAAAATCCGTAACAAAATATTGCAAGAGAGTTTTAAGGAAAATAATGCAGATTAAAATCGAAGAATTTACGGCAAAACAAATCATAAATTTTTATCCGCAGCAAAATATTGCACCGGAAGGAACATTTGTTGCGGCGGTTGACAACCCGAATACAAATTCGCTTGCAAGCAGACTATTAAAGATTGACGGTATTGAGCGCTGTATGATTACGCCGTCCGTCATATCCGTAAAATATTCGGGTAATACAACTGATGACATAAGACTGTCGGTTATGGCAGAAATTGATGATTTTTGTGCCGAACAATCCACGGAAATTGCCGAAGATAATAAACTTTCCGCAGCCGAACAAGCGGAGGCGATTGCCGATGCCTTTATCCGACCGACATTATACAGTGACAACGGCGATATTGTGATTCACAATATTACGGACGGCGTGTTGGAACTTTCTTTCTCGGGGCATTGCGCCGGTTGTCCGTATGCGCAGAACACTCTGCAAAATATTGTAGCGCGTGCATTTAAAAAGTATATGCCGCAAATCAAAGATGTGCATTTAAGAGAGGCATAAATGAAAAAAATCAGATTTTTGTTGTTGCTTTCCCTGTTTTATGTTAATCCTGTTTTTGCCGAACCGATTATGATAAAAGACGAAGGTGCGATTACGGTGGAAAGGGCAACAACTGCCGAAATTGAGGCGTTATTTGTGCAATACGGTTTTGAAGATTATCACAAGGTGCGCAGCAAGTTCCCGCGGATTTTTTTAAAACATTTGCCGACAGATTGGAAAGAAGTTGCGGAAAATGATGCAAAACACCGAACCTTTATCCGAATTTTGTTGCCGTTGGTGCTTAAAATCAATGAAGAAATATTGGCTGAGCGAAAAATTGTCGAGGATTTAAAAGATGCTTATTTTAAAAACGGCAGTCTTAATGAAAAAGAGCTTGCTCTTTTAGAGGAAAAAGCCGCAAAATATGAAGTTTTTACGCACCTAAAAGGTGATTCACGTGTCAGGTCGCTGTTACGCAATACATTGGTTAATATTGATGTTATGCCGCCGTCAATTATGATTGCCACTGCCGCAATCTATACCGATTGGGGTAATTCACGTTTGGCGAGAGAGGCAAATTCACTGTATTTGGACGAAGTATGGTATTCGGACGAAGGAATTGTGCCGGCAGATGACCCTGAGGGCGGCTATCGTTACAAAACGTATGATTCGCTTGAGGACTGCATCAGAGAACGGGCTCTCAAGATCAATACGCACGTTAATTATGATTATTTACGCGCGGCCAGAAATCTCAGCCGCAAAATCCACCGACCGCCGTATGGCGAGCAATTGGCGGCAAAAATGCTGAGTGACAGCAACTATCGTAATATATCCGGTTTGATTGATTACACTTTTTCATTTTATAAATTAAACCGAACGGATTATTTTCCGGAATTACGCGATGTTGAATAATAACGGATAAGGAGAAGCAAATGTTTATCAGTCTGAACAAAAAAATTCTGTATAGTTTATTTGCTTTTATGGCGATGCTTGTCGTTATATTTCTGGCAATTTTCATCAACTTTTATTCACAAAAACTGCAAGATAATATGAACTCTATTCATATGCGCAATCAATATGTCGTGAACTTGCTGAACGATAATGTCAGGCTGCGGCAAGCATTGTCCGAAGTGGCGGAAAAAAATCCGAAAGCGATAAACAGTATCGATTATATCATTAACAGCAACAAAATGAATGTCGCCCAGCAAGAGCTGATTAACGAGCGCAAACTCAATGATGAGCTTTGGCAGAATTACAACAACAATAAAGAAGCGTTGGTAACCGGTGCGGAAATTGTGGCAATCAGTCTGCTGGTTGTGCTGTTGTTGGTGTTTGTATTGTTTTATCTGCTTGATTATTGGGTGATTCGCCCGTTGCAAAAGTTAATCGGAATCAGTAAAGAGGTGTCCGCCGGTGTATATTCCGACCGTCTGCCGATTCAGCAAAACACACTTGTGCAAGATGAATTTGATATTTTGTATGCCACGTTTAATCAGATGTTGGATAACACGGAAGAAAATATCGAACAAACAAAGTTTCGCGAGAGATTTTTGCAACAACTCATTGATGCCATACCGGATGGTATACGTGTGATTGATACGGATTATAATGTTGTGATGGCAAACCGCGCTTTTTATAATGTCCTGAAACTTGAAGAATCGTGCATCGGGCAAAAATGTTATCAGGCTTACGGTTTTAACTGTGATGAATGCCCGCGCAGTCGTTACAATTGCCCGATTAAGCATATTAAATCCACCCAAAAAGAGTTTCACGCCATTCACGAAGTCGACAGACACCCTCTTTATGTTAATGCCGATAAATTGGCTTACGGTAAAGGACCCGACGAGTATTACATTATTGAGGCGATTCATGATTTAAGCCGTGATGTGCGTTTTTCACATCAGCAAAAAATTTCTTCTCTGGCATTTTTATCAACTTCTTTGGCACACGAAATAAAAAATAATCTCGGTGCAATTCGTATGATTATTGAGGGAATCCTCGATTCATCATATAAAGATGTTCCCGATGACAACGAGCAGAAAAAATATATGCTGATGGCGCATAAACAATTGGTGGAAACCATTCAAACACCGGAAAGACTTCTTAAATTGGCGCAATATTCCGAACAAGATATTGATAATATCAATGTTGCTGCCGCCATAAAAGATATGATGCTGATGATAGATTACGACGCCAAACGCCGCGGAATTGCCGTTGAAACGGAGGTCGAGAGCAATCTTACTTTTGTCGGCAACGAATCGGAATTTAAGATGATTATCCTGAATCTGGCACAAAATGCTATTAAAGCAATGCCGGACGGCGGTGTTTTGAATGTTTCCGGCAAGTCTGTCGGCAGAAATATGATTATAGAAATTAAAGATACCGGTATCGGAATTGAAGCGGATAAACTCCGGCATATTTTTGAGCCGTTCTATTCGGCAAACATTAAAGAAAGAAGTTCGGGCCTCGGCTTGGCGATTGTCAGCAGTCTGGTAGAAAAAGGCAAAGGTCAGATATTCGTAAAAAGCAAAGTAGGAAAAGGCACAATTTTTACCGTAAAATTTCCGCTTAAAAATGCAGGTGTTCAAAAAAAGAAATCATAATTCGCAAGGTCCGGCAATATCGTTATCGAGCCGCTTTTCTTCTATCCCGTACGGGTCTTGATGAATCAGAATTTGCGCGTGCGGATACAAGGCGATGATTTTATCTTCCGCCGCATCGGATAAACGATGTGTTTCGTAAAGCGAGAGTGCACCGTCAAATTCAAGATGAATTTCAATAAACAATCTATTACCGGAAAGACGCGAACGAAAATCGTGATAACCTTTAACACCTTCAACTTCACCGACAGCTTTTAAAACAGCCGCTTTTGTCGGTGCGTCGATTTCTTTATCGGTAATTTCTTCCAACGCACGGTGTGCAATTTTCCACGCGGTTATCATCAAATAAACCGCTATCGCCACAGCCGCCGCCATATCTATCCACGCCCAATGCCAATATTTTACGGACAAAAGTGACAACAAAACAGTTAAGTTTGCCGCCAAATCAATAATATAATGCTTATTATCCGCTTCAATTGCCTGAGAATTTATGCGCTTGATAATATATTTTTGAAATACAATCAAAACTGACGTCAGAACTAAGCTGATAAGCATTACCCAAATACCGACGGCGGTATTTGTTAAAAGCACCGGAGAATGTAAACGATATGCGGCATCATATAAGATAAAACACGCCGAGCCGCTGATAAACGCCGCCTGAACAAGAGCACTGACCGCCTCGGCTTTGCCGTATCCGTAACGATGGTCGCAGGTCAGCGGTTTATCGGCATACGTCACGGCAATAAGCGTCACCAACGAAGATATAACATCAGCCAAGCTGTCTGCCATAGAAGAAAGCACGGAAAGCGAGCCTGTTACATAAGCTGCACCGGCCTTAATCAGCGTTAAGGCAATCGCCGTACAAACACTGGCGCACGCCGCTATATTTTTCAGCCGATGCTTATCTTGTACACTATTTAATGACGTCAAGTAATTTCTCCATCTTATCGTTTTCAATCACGCAGGCTTTACCATTTAAGTATTGTGCCAATGTTTTTAAATGCGGATTTGAATTCGATGCGTCAAAAGAATATGCTGCATAAGAAATATCGCCGTTTTTATGCAATGACAAATCTACCTTATTGTTGCCCTCTATATTGAATTTAACGGTTGCCAAAGGTTCGGTTTGCGGATTTTTAATTATTTTTATGTACGGTGTATTCAAAAGCAAACGCATAACGTTCATCAGATATTGTTCACGGTACGGATTATCCTCATCTCCTAACGGTCGCCCGAAACGCAAATCCCATAAATGAGAATAAGTCCAGTTATGCCAATCCAAATCCATACTGACAAAGTCGGCGTTTATTTCCCACACTTGAAATTGATTGTCAAAGCGAATATAGGCTGATTTCAACCCGCGCCCGATATCAATATCAATATCGCCCAAATTAAAGTTTTGGATTTCATTGTCGCCGTGTTTAAATATAACACGCGTTACGCCCGAATTTTCATCTTCAATCGGCAATAAATTAAACATTGCTAAATTTTCGGCCTTATCACTTTTGCGCGCAAAATAACGGGCATCGGCAACAGTTGTCAGCAAGCGGCGAATCCGCTCTTGATACACCGGCAAATCGGGCATTTCTTTCAGAATCCACATATTATCTTTCAGTTCAAATGTCAGCTGTTGCTTGTTTGTTTTAAGGATGACCGTATCCACATTATTCAGTTGCGCGGCAAAATTCGGAAACACAAGTTTATTTTCATAAGCATCGACACTGCTGCGGTTGATAATCAACACGGAAGCAACGGCAATCACCGCCACAGATAAAGCACTTAAACACAACACAAAAAGGCGCCGATTAAATTTAAGGTCAAACCTAATTTTCGCACGATGTTTCAGCAAACGAATAAACAGCATCAATAGCAGAATTGTACCGAAAAACAGCGGCACCGCCCAGATATTCAAAAATGCAATCCGCGTCCCGATATCATTGATGCTATGTTGTGCCTGATACCGCAAATCACTCAGTTTTTGCCGAAAATCATTCAGTTGCTGCCGAATCTTGGATATCGCCGCCAATTCGTCCGGTGTAAAGTTTTCGCGGTCTTCAAATTCTTTTTTGGCCCAAACTTCTTGAATAGCGTGTTTTGCATCTTCTATTTCTTCAAAGATTTTTGTTTCTTCTTGTTTATAGTTGAGAGAGTTGATACGGCGCAAAATTTCTATGCCGTCAAATCCGCGAGAAAGTGCCCGTTTGCCGCGCAAACCCAGCAATTCCGTATTGCCGGCAAGATAATCAACCGCATTGAGCAAAAAGTTGGCATTATCAAACACAGCCGTTACATATTCGCTTTCAAGCAGACGCACTTTATTCATCCAAAATTGATCGTATAAAAAGTCGGAATCGGCAACAGCAATCAAATCAAACTTTCGATCTTCTTCCAAGCCGATTATTTCGGCCGCAAGAATTTTTTGATTGCCGTCACGCTGAAAATCTTTCAGAAGCTCTTGCGGATTAACACCTTTAATCACCGCATCGGTCGATACCAGCTCGGAAATATCACCGGCACGCAACAACGGATAAAAGATGATGCGTTTTTCTTTGTATGCGTCCATATTCGGCGTAATAAGCGAAGCAGACGCAAACATAATTTCGTGCAGATTTTGCGTAACCGGATGCGCCGGATTCATATCCTCGTGTTTTATTTTAAATTGGATAACATCTTGCGAAAATACCGGATTTTTCGTGTAGTCTGTGGTTGCGTCAACCGTCACGGAATTTTGCAAATCCGCCACCACATAATCCTGATAGAGCTTAAGGCGCCAGAATTGTTCCAATTCTCCGATACTTGAAGATTTTAAATATCCTGCCATCGGTGCATAAAGACGAGACGCCTCATTTGCCGGATCCAAAATTAAAACTATTTTGCCGCTGTTACGCGAATACTCTTTGATTTTTTCTATCATCTCTTTAGATAAGTCGTGCGGATAAAACAGCATAAGAACATCAAATTTATATTCATCAAAATCTTCCGGCTTTTGAATTTGATGCAAGCGATAGTTTTTTTCAAGCAACCCGACAATTTGCCACGGGTCGCCGGAAATAATCTGTCCGTCCGCCGAACTCTCACCGAATATCGGCAGTCCGCTCAAAATACCGAGTGTCTTTCGCTGATGGTTCAGCTCATAAATCTTTGTGGTTATGTCTTGTTCCAAACGTCCGTATTGTGATTGTGCAAAAAACGGTATAACCTCTTTATTCTGCAGTGTATCTTCCACCGTCAGACCAAACAATGCCGTCTGATTTAAGTCAATCAGCGGAATCGGCTGCACACCGTCGGCAATGGCAATATCTTCTTCTCGGTCCAAAAACTTCGGATAATATATTTTGTAGTCGAATTTGCCTTTTGAAACACTTTTGTATTTATGCAACAAAATACGAATATTATTGAACTGTTCACGCAAATCCGGATTACGTTGTTCCAAAATCGGTGAAAAATAAAGTTTTGCCAACACGGGTTCTTTAAGTTTTTCCAAAATATGACGCGTGCTTTCGGTCAATGTATAATTTTTTTCTTCGGTTGCATCATATTGAATATTTGCCGCTAAGTTGTTGGCCAAAATATTGATACCGAAAAAAATAGCAAGCAACATCAGCCACGCCGCAACATTATATGATTTGCTGCTTGATTTAAGCCAACCGGAAGTTCCGGCGGTTTTAACATTGACAATCAGCACGGTTGTATATAGGCAAAACAGAATTAAAGCGGCAAAAAAGATGAAATCGCGCAATTCAATAAGACCATACGTTATATTGTTAAAATGTGTCAAAAAACTGAATGAGGCAATCACATCAATCAGAGTTGGCGGCATAAACATACGGCAAAAAGCCAACACATACTCTATCCCGCTCCAGAAAAACAGCAAATTGGCAATCACTGCCAAAACAAGCGCAATAATCTGATTTTTTGTCAGTGCCGACATTGTTTGCGAAACGGCAAGCATTGCACCGGCCAAAATAAAACTGCCGCAATAGCCGATAAATATTACAAAGTTATCCGGATTACCCAAAGCATTAACCGTCAGCCAAAACGGAAAAGTCAGCACTAACGCCAAACCGCAAAACAGCCACGCCGCCAAAAATTTTCCAACTGCAAGTGCCGTAATTGAAATCGGCTGCGTCACAATCTGCACCACAGTTTTTGAATGGAATTCTTCTGCCCACAAACGCATTGATATTCCCGGAATAAACAGCAAATACAGCCACGGCTGAAACATAAAAACGGATTGCAAATCCGCTTGCCCACGGTTAAAAAAGTCACCGAAATATGTTGCAAACGATGCATTTAAGAGCACAAAACAGAATAAATAAACATACGCAAGCGGCGACACAAAATAGCGAATCAGTTCATTTTTTGCAACAGTGAAAATTTTACGCATTGCAGTTCTCCTTTTCAGTCAATTTGCGAAAAACATCGGCTATATTTTTTGTTTTTGTCTGCTTCAAAAGCGTCGGCAAATCTCCCTGCGCTTTGATTTTTCCTTTATCCAAAACAATAATGCGATTGCACACCGATTCCGCCTCATCAAGCAAGTGTGTGGAAATAACGATTGTTTTATCCTTTGACATTTGCTTAATCAGTTTGCGCATATAATCTTTTTGGTTCGGATCCAAACCGTCGGTCGGCTCATCTAAAAGTAAAATCGGCGGATTGCTCAAAATACTCTGCGCGAATCCGACGCGGCGCTGATATCCTTTGGAAAGTGTTTCAACTTTTTGTTTAAGCACTTCAGTAATGTTTGCGATTTCCGCCGCTTTCTGCACCGCGTCTTTATTTAGTCCGCGCAATTCAGCCATATAAAGCAAAAACCGTTTAACCGTCAAATCGGCATAAAGCGGTGCACCCTCAGGCAAAAAACCTATATTTTCTTTGGCAAAAATCGGAAATGCGGCAATATCTTTGCCTAAGACTTCAATTTTGCCCGCAGTCGGTGCCAAATAACCGGCAATCATATTCATTAAGGTCGATTTTCCGGCGCCGTTAGGTCCCAAAAGCGCAATAATATCTCCGGTTTTTGCCGTAAAATTCAAATTATCGGACGCTCGTATATTGTCGTAATCTTTGCATAAATTTTGAATATTCAGAGTAATTTTTTCAGATTTTTTCATAGATTTCTCCCCCGCTCATCGGTTCAAACGCACCGGTTGTCGTCGGATAAGTTATCGGCAAACCGTATAAACGCCGCACCGTATTAAATGCCGTTGACTGCGCTCCGAACGCCGTCAGTGTCGGAAATGTGTCTGTTATCGGCAATACGGTGCGCGGTGCAAAATTTTGCTTGATAAAACGCATCAAAGTCGGATTTTTACACCCCTCACCGCCGATATACAGATTTGCCGGAATCTTCGGCAAAAAGTCAAACGCCGACTGATAAATCGCTTCGGCGATAAAAGCCGTGGCGGTCGCGGCACCGTCTTCAAGCATCAACCCTTCCAGATGTTCTTTCTTTTCGGAAAAGCACATAACATCAAGTGTTTTCGGCGGTGTTTTTTTTAAGATTTTATGCCGTAAAAGCTGTTTGATTATTTGCATATCCGCTTTGCCCGTAATCGCCAGTTTTCCGTTATAATCCGTCTGCATATTGGCGTGACGAAAGGTCCAATCCTCAATCATTGCCGTACCCGGCGCACAATCAAATGCGTTCAATTCACCGGACTGTCCGAGATAAATCAAGCTGCTGACAGCATCGATTATAATGTATAACGCTGGTTTATCCGTTTGCTGTCCCAGTGCGTTGATAAATGCCGGACAAAGAGGCGCTGCCTGTCCGCCGGAGAGCAAATCGGCGCGATGAAAATGCGTTATAATATTGCTGCTGAGCGCATCGGCAAGCACGCGCCCGTCTTCAAGCTGATACGAACATTTTTCATCAGGATTGCTGAAAATCGTTAAGCCGTCAATGCCATAGCAATCCACTTTTTCGGCGACAGCAAATTCACGAATTGCTTCCGCATAGAACAAACTTATTTTCTCACGTATTTTTTGCACTTCAGGATTGTTGCGCAGCTCGTCGTAGTTCCAACTGCGGCGGGAAAGTATACTCCGAATATCAACGCATAAATCTTCAGGATAATGCACGGTTTGCGTTTTGATAAATTGCTGCACGTCAAGTCCGTCGGTTGTCAGCAGAGCCAAATCAACCGAATTAAGAGTTGCATTGCCATACACGCCAAGCGCATTTAAACTTTTTATAATCATTAAAATAAATCCTGTTGCATTGATAAAATATTATGCTACTATACGTTAAAAATTGGTATAAATACAGATTAACAGAGGATAACGATGACACAGTTCAAATCAGAATTTCTAAATATAATGCACGAACGCGGTTTCTACAACCAATGCACCAACGAAGAAGGTTTTGATGCCTATCTTTATGAGTGTGAAAAACAAGGTAAACCGGCGGTGGGTTATTTAGGTTCCGACCCGACGGGTGACAGTTTGCACGTCGGGCATATTGTGCCGTTGATGATGCTGCGTTGGTTTCAAAAATGCGGGCATAAACCGTTGACCTTGGTCGGCGGTGCCACGGCGCGTATCGGCGATCCGTCCGGAAAAGATAAGTTGCGTCCGTTTTTGGACGAAGCAACTTTGGCGCATAATGTCGAAGGGCTGAAAAAATCGTTCTCCAAGTTTTTGAAATTCGGCGACGGTCCGACCGATGCCTTGATGGTAGATAACTGGGATTGGTTTAAGGATATCAATTATCTGGCGTTTTTACGTGACATCGGCACGTGCTATTCAGTTAATCGTATGCTGACTATGGATAGTGTAAAAAGTCGTTTGGAACGCGAACAACCGATGTCTTTTTTGGAATTTAACTATATGCTGCTGCAGGGTTACGATTTTTGCGTTTTATTGCAGAAATATAATTGCCGCGCACAAATTGCCGGCGCCGACCAATGGGGCAACATTACTTCCGGAACCGAACTCGGACGCCGCCGCTATGATACGGAATTGTTCGGCTTTACCAGTCCGATTATTACCGATTCTGCCGGCAAAAAAATGGGCAAGTCCGAAGGTAACGCGGTTTGGATTAACGAAGACAAATTGCCGGCGTACGGCTATTATCAATACTTCCGCAACATCGGTGATGCCGAAGTCGGAAAATGTCTGCGTATCTTTACCGATTTACCGATGGACGAAATCTACCGTTTGGAAAAATTACAAGACAAAGAAATTAACGAGGCCAAAAAGATTTTGGCATTTGAGGCAACCAAAATCTGCCGCGGCTTGACCGAAGCTCAATCAGCACAAGAAACGGCTGTCAAAACTTTTGAACAAGGCATTGCCGGTGATGACTTGCCGACTCTCAATGCTGATTTAGCAACCGGTATCGGTGTTTTGGACGCCTTTTTACAAATCGGATTTGTTGAAAGCAAAGGTGAAGCACGGCGCTTGATTAAACAGGCAGGCCTCAAAATCAACGGCAAGCCGGTAACCGATGAAAACTATGTGATTACGGCGGCAGATATTGTTGACGGTGCGGTTAAAATCGCACAGGGCAAAAAAAAATTCGGCCTGATAAAATAAAAAATAGCCGAAACAAATTACGAATAAAAAAACGCCGGATAACAATCCGACGTTTTTTATTATACTGTGTTTGAGCTATGCCTTTTTCACAAATTTATCCAAACCGGCAATTGCATCATCAATCAACTTACTTTTATCGGTCAGCTGCAAATAGCGGGAAATTGCCTTATGCGCCAAATCAACAGACGCCTTACTCGCCAACAAATTGATTTCTGCCTTTGTTTTTTCGGTAGCGGCAGCAATACGGCGTTCTGCTTCTTTCTCTTTATTTTGCGATTCCACCTTCATTTTGGATATTTCGTGCTTTTTAATATTCTGCATATTCTTGCGCGCTTTTTCCACAAGTTCCTGTGCCTCATTTTGTGCATTTACAAACTTTCGTTCATAATCCGCCAGCAAATTCTGAGCATCGTCACGCAATTTGACGGCGTTATCAATATCGCTGACAACGCGTTCAACGCGGCGCTGCAAAGCTGAGCGTACATATTTGTATATCGGTTTTATAATGCACAATATTGCCAAAACAAAGGCTATACCGACCCAAAAGTGAATTTCGGTATAAAAAGGTTCTTGCGGTAATTCAGTCGCTGCGGTTTTACCGGCGGCCCCGATGACTTCTGATACATTTTCCGCTGCATCAATAATCACACTTTGCGTTGCATCAATAATATCCTGTCCGCTTGGTGTAATCAGCGGAGAATCGGCGATTTCCGAAATAGCTTTTTCATCCA
The DNA here is from genome assembly GCA_017479985.1 of Alphaproteobacteria bacterium. Classification (GTDB taxonomy): domain Bacteria; phylum Pseudomonadota; class Alphaproteobacteria; order RF32; family CAG-239; genus RUG410. The sequence goes on from JAFVBL010000019.1 coordinate 14,692, forward strand.
TTTGTTTTTCCTTTTTGTGCGATATCCGCGATATCCCGACGGCTGATATTTATAAAACCGAGCTTTTGAACAATCTGAAAAGCCAAATCTTCCGCAATTATTTCTATTTGCTGCAAAGTATTTGTTTTTTCGGTTGCCAGCATAAATTCGTTATCCGCAATTTTCTGATTTAAGGCTGCCGTCAAATCGGATTCTGTTTTTTGCAAATAAGCCTTCAGTTCATCTTTGCCGTGCTGAATTTCTTCTTGTGCCTGTTTTTCAGCCGAATCCAGCGTTTTTCGGTATTTATCAAGAGATTCCTGCGCTTTGGCATTCAAGTTTTCGGCCTTTTGCAGATATTCATCTATTTTGCGTTTGCGGCGCTCAATAACGTCTGCCAGTTTCGGCACAATAAACACCGAAAGCAAAAACCACAGAGTGCAAAAACTCAGCAACAGCCAAAATGCCTGCGAAAAATATGAAGACAATTCAAGTTGAGGCATATCTTTCCCTTTTTAACTCAAGCGGCAGATTAGCTAATCATCAAAATGGCAATAACCAGAATATACAAAGCAATGGATTCAATGGAGCCCATACCGATAAAGCCGAACAAAGAAACATCTTTTTTGACTTGCGGATTGCGGCCGACCGTTTCAATCATTGATGTCCACAGCTTGGTCAAACCCCAAGCAGCCGCGCTCATTCCGATTGCGCACATACCGGCTGCAATATAAGCCATTGCTTTATCTTGTAAAATTTCGTTTTCCATTTTTTGTTCCTTTCCATAAGTTAGTTAAACGTTATTCTTCGCCGCTGATTGCCTGACTTAAATATACACAGCTGAGTGTGGTATAAATATAGGCCTGAAGCAGTGCGACAAATAATTCAAACATAATGATGCACATATCGGCAATAAGCGGAATAAAACCGAATATCTGCATTGCAATAATAAACGAGCCTAAAACCTCCAACATAATGTGCCCGACCGACATATTGACCGCCAAACGAATCGTCAGACTGAAAGGTTTTGCCAACAAAGAAAGTGTTTCAACCGGTATAATCAGCGGTGCCATCAGCCACGGCAATCCTTCAGGAAAAAACGTCCGCAAATAGCCGGCACCGCGGCGTTTGACCCCAAAGACAATATTCAAAATCAAGAAAAATACCGAAAGTGTCCCCACCGCGGCAATATGCGACGTAAATGTAAAGCTGTATGGGAACAAACCTAAGATATTGCCGCACGCAATAAACAGAAACAGTGTAAAAATCAACGAAACGTATTTTGCTCCGTCATTTCCCATCGTTTCACCGATAAGACTGCGGATAAAATCGTATATAGATTCGGAAAAAGCCTGTCCGGTTGTCGGCACAATATCGCGCTTACGCAAGCATAAACCGAGCGTCAGGAAGATAAACAAAATCGTGATAAGCATACATAAAGATGAATTTGTAAACGAGATATCGAGTCCGTTAAAATCTAACGGTACAAGCTTTTTGATTGAAAATTGTTCCAACGGATTTTCCATTGAATTACTCCTTATTGATATCTTCGTCCATTTGCTGTGCCGCCTTATAAAGATTCAGTACACCCGCAGCACACCCGAATATTACTGAAACAAGCATTATCACCGGTTTGGTATTGAAATACTTGTCTGCAACATAGCCGATACACAGTGCGATTAAAACCGGTGAAACAAACTCAGTCGCCATTCGAAACATTCCCTCTATCATAACACGAGCTTGCGATTTTGTTACACTTTGTTCGGCATTTTTTTGTTGCCTGAATTTTTTTATGCGCTTATCTAAGTCTTTTATATCCTCCGGCAATTCCTCCATATTTTCCTCTGTTTATTGCAGCCCCGCCAAACGATTATCAAGATATTCCTTTAATTTGCCGTATTTGACGACGCCGTATATTATTTCATTACCATCCGCGCCGCTAAACAAAAATGCCGGTGTTCCCTTCATTTTGAGACGCATAATGGCATCTTGGCGGCTGCTGATTATTTCTTCGGCAACCGTGTTGTTATGAATACAAGACAGCGCCTCATCATAACTCACCCCGTATTCCGCAGCATAACGAAACAACAAATCATTGTCTTTTTCCATCCACCAAGAACGCTGTGTATCAAATAATTTATCTATAAAACCGAAATAATTTTCATACGTCATACACTCTGAAAGCATTGCCGCTTTCATTGCATTGCTGTCAAGCGGAAAATTCACAAAAATAATACGCAGCAAACCCGTGTCAACGTATTCTTCAACCAATTTCGGTTCGATATCAAGATGAAAATCGGCGCAATGCGGACAATCCAGAGAAGAAAATTCATACATTGTGAGCGGTGCCGCTGCCGAGCCGCGTGCATATTTTGCAGAAACGTTAATTGCCATATTTGCCGGCAAAACTGTTGCAATACCGTTCATTTCCGCCGCCTCGGCAATTTGAGATTTCAAAACAATTTTCCCGTCCTCATAAGCAAAGCCTTTATAATTAAAATAAAAGACGGCAGATACGCAGAAAACAACAATAATCGATAAAATATTGCTTATTTTTTTAATCACAGATTCCAAAACATCACTCCTGTTTTTTGTGTTGTGAAAACACCAAACGCCCCAAATTCTCGACAGCCTCGCGTAATTCCGGACGTTCAATATCTCTTGTTAATTCCGTAATATAAGATTCTTCTTTGTCAGATACAACTGTTTTTTTCACTTTATCAATCGGTTTTTTCTCCTTTATAAAATCCTGAGCCGTACCGTTTTGTAATATGCGGATTTTTTTGACGGCGGGATACCCGAAAAAGCTGTTGATTTTATCAACAATCCGTTGTTCGTTTTGCGCAATTTCCATTGCAAATGCACCGGCCGGCACCATAATCGTCAGACAACCGTCAGAATGCGAATCCTTCGGAAACACCAATTTTTGCGGCAAGCTGTATTTTGCCATATCTTCACCGACAATACTATTCCACGATGTCAGCAAATCCATTTGCATAAATCCGCGCTGCCCCAAAAGCTGCCGCATAATCGGCAATGCCGTTTCCGAAACACCGGTCAAGCCTTTGAGCGTATGTTCACTGTTGATTTTGAGTTTACGTCCCATCTTCATCTTCCTTTTGCGCGCCATATCGTGCCAACGGGTGTTTAAGGCACACGGACCGCATCAATTTTTGTGACGTGATATGCGTATAAATTTCCGTTGTTGTAATATTTTCGTGACCGAGCATTTTTTGCACCGAACGTAAGTCGGCATCATTATTCAAAAGATGCGTTGCAAACGAATGGCGTAAAACGTGCGGTGAAATCTTTGAGGGATAAATACCGCATTGAACGGCAAGAGTTTTCAAATCTTTATAAAAGGCATCACGCGTCAGATGCCCGTCCACTGCCGTCAGTGACGGGAACAGAAACGGCGAATCGGCATTTTTCTTAATAAAATCTTCCCGCAATTTCTTATGCTTTTCAAGTATTTTCACCGTGTGTTCGGCAATCGGAATCACACGTTCTTTACTGCCTTTACCCAAAACGGTCGCCAAACCTTTGTTATAATTCAAGGCATTCTTCGGCAAAGCCACCAACTCCGAAACACGCATACCGGAGGCATACATCAACTCAATCATAACGGCGATTCTCTGAATACGGTAATCTTCGCTTGCCGCCGCTGTTTGAATCAAGCGTTTCAGCTCGTCGGCAGTCAAAAATTTCGGCAAAGACTTTTCTTGTTTGGGTGATAAAATATTCTGCGCCGGATTATCGTCAATAATCTTTTCCGAATACAAAAATTTGCAAAACTCTTTAATCGCCGAAAGTTTACGCGCAATCGACCTTTGTGCAAACCCGCGCGAATGTAAATCCCGTATATAACTTTCGATACTCTGCTTATTTAAATCAACCTTATCGGCAAAACGGCCGAACTCCAGAAACTGTTGTAAATCCCGCTCATAGGCCGCAATCGTATTTTGTGCCGCGCCTTTTTCGGCAGCCATCATCTGCAAAAAATTATCAACCTGCCGTCCGAACATTTTTATTTTTTCAAATTGACTTCCACTGTTTGCGAAACGTGTTCGGCCGGTAATGTAATATCTTGTACAACAACAAAACATATACCGGCAATAATCGCCGCCAAAACCGCATAGAGAATGATTTTGGAATTGCCGGATTTGTTTGAGTAATAACTTTTCATTGTATTTTTCCTTATTATAATGTGTGAAAAAAGATTGATTATATATTAACAAGGTTATATCGTAAGGTCAATAGTTAAGAATGGTTAAAAAATGAAAATACCTAATGTAAATAAAATAATATTACTGGTCGGATTGATGGGAAGCGGCAAAACAAGCGTCGGTAAAAGATTGGCGCGCCGCCTGTCTCTGCCTTTTGTGGACGGTGATACCGAAATTGAAAAAGCGGCCGGACTTTCGCTGGTTGATGTTTTAAAATGCTTCGGGGAACAAGAATATCGCGCCGGTGAAGAACGTGTGATGAAACGCCTGCTTAAAGGAGCACCGTGTGTTTTGGCTTCCGGCGGCGGTTCTTTTGTGGCGGCACAAACGCGCGCGCTTGCCAAAGAATATGCTCTGACAATATGGCTCAAAGCGGATATCAACACTCTATATCATCGTACCGCCGGTCGCACGCGTCGTCCGTTTTTGCTCGGTGATAACGAAACAGTCAAAAACAAATTGCAAGAATATATCACCGAAGAATATCCGTATTATTCCGAGGCGGATATTGTTGTGGAAACACGTAACGAACGTGTTGAAAATACCGTGCGTCACGTAATTGCCGCCATCAATAACTTTTATCGAAAATCCGAAAAAAAAGGAGATAAGAAAAATGCGTCCGAACAGCCGAACAGCCGAGCAAATGCGCCCGTTGGAAATCATTCCTGATATTAACCTCTATGCCGAAGGCTCTTGCCTGATAAAATGCGGCAATACCCACGTTTTGTGTACGGCAACGATTGACCGTAACGTGCCGGCGTGGCTCAAAGGACAAAAACGTGGTTGGATAACGGCGGAATACGCACTTTTGCCGCGCGCCACACAAACCCGCGTGGCACGAGAAACAAAAGGTGTCGGCGGCAGAACACACGAAATTCAGCGGCTTATCGGTCGCTCGCTCCGCGCCGTAACCGACCTGACAGCAATGCCTGAAATTTGTGTGCAAATAGACTGTGACGTTCTGCAAGCTGACGGCGGCACAAGAACTGCGTCAATTTCCGGCGCATTTGTGGCGTTATATATTGCTATGCAAAAATTGGTGCGTCAAGGCGAGTTGGCACGCAACCCTATCCGAGAGTATCTTGCTGCCGTTTCGTGCGGTATTTACGACGGCGAGCCTGTACTTGATTTGGAATATGCCGAAGATTCACACGCCGGAGCCGATACCAATTTTGTGCTGACGGAAAGCGGACGAATCGTCGAAATTCAAGCGACGGCGGAAGGTGCAACTTTTAACGAATCCGAATTTAACGAACTGTTTCGTCTGGCAAAATCCGGCATACATCAAATTATACAGGTGCAGAAAAAAGTGTTGGGAGAATAAAATGAAAATAACGGAAATAATTTTTGCCAGTCACAATGCCGGCAAAATTGCGGAAATACGGCAAATGCTCGAACCGCTCGGCATCTCGGTCAAATCGGCGGCGGATATGCAGCTGCCCGACGTTGAAGAAACAGGTACAACCTTTGCCGAAAACTCGCTTTTAAAATCACAAACAATAGCCGAAGCCGTCAGAATTCCGTGCATTGCCGATGATTCCGGACTGTGTGTTGATGCGCTGGACGGTGCGCCGGGAATTTATTCGGCGCGTTATGCCCCGAATCGCGATTTTGATAAAGGTATGGATAAGCTTCTTGCCGAAATGGCGCAAAGTCCGAACAAAAGCCGTAATGCACATTTTACGTGTGTGGTGTCATTAGCGTATCCAGACGGAAATTATCAACTGTTTGAAGGCCGCGTTGACGGTACGATTGCCGCCGAAAAAATGTCAGGTGCTCAGGGGTTCGGGTATGATCCTTTGTTTATACCGGACGGATATGATATCAGCTTTGCACAAATGGATAAAGCAGAGAAAAACAAAATTTCACATCGCGGCCGAGCAATGAAAAAATTTAAAGAATATCTGTCTTCTTTGTAAGGGCTTAAAAATGAGAAAAAATAGGATTTATAACATCAACGCCGGCGCCAAATTTGTTGATGTGTTGGCACGGCGTTATCTTGAAGAATACACGGATAATCCCGACGAATTGGCCAAGGTACTGTTTTTGCTGCCGAATCGCCGTGCTTGCCAGAGCCTGATTGATGCGTTTGTACGCGAACACAATCTGAAGCCGACAATTCTGCCGCAAATACAGCCCATTGCGGAAATTGAAGAAGACGAAGTATTTTTAACAGATGATACGTCTGTTTTGCACGATTTGTCGCCGGCTGTCGATTCAAGCGAAAAAATATTGCAATTTACAAAATTGATTATGAAAAAATCCGAACTCGGACTTGATAAAATTTCGTTGGCACAAGCGTATGCTTTGGCACAAAATTTGGCGCAGCTGACCGATATGGCATATAACGAACGACTTGATTTAAGCAAAATTCGAGATTTGGTCGGTGAAGAATATGCCATTCACTGGAAACAAACGCTGATGCTTTTGCAGATTATTACCGAATATTGGCCGCAGATTTTGGCCGAAAAAGGCGAAGTTGATGCCGCTCAGCGACGTAATATGTTGCTTGAGGCAGAAATAAAACGATGGCAACAAACTCAGACAGCACAACGTATTGTCGTTGCCGGAACAACCGCCGCTTTTCCGATTATGAAAGAGTTGGTCAAAACCGTGTCTGAACTGCCGAACGGCGAAGTTTATCTGTATGGTTTGGATAATTATCTTGAGGATTCCGCGTGGGAAAAAATTGATGAAAATCACCCGCAATACGAATTGATGGAGCTTCTCAAATATTTAAATATTTCACGCAATTCCGTCGCAAATATCGGTTATGACAGACCGTTTTCGACACGCGAAAAAATTGTTGCAGAAACAATGCGGCCGGCCGAAACAACCGCTGCTTGGCGCAATTTATCTCATCATCCGTTGCCGCAGAGTGATTTTGAAAACATACATCTGATTAACTGTGATGATTTAAGGCAGGAAGCGGCGGCAATCGCTCTGATTATCCGGCATACATTGGAAACACCGGATAAAACGGCTGCTCTTGTAACAATGGATCGCAATTTATCACGCCGCGTTGTTTCCGAATTGCAAAAATGGGATATTAACGCCGATGATTCTGCCGGCAAACCGCTGAGTCTGACGCAAGTCGGTATTTATCTTCGTTTGATTTGGAATGTTTTGGAGGATAATTCGCAAACCTCAATTATTGCGTTGATGAAACACCCTTTTACTGCCTGCGGAATGTCTCGCAACAAATTCAATGCGCAAGCCGCCGCACTTGAAGCCGTATGGCGTGCCGGTGAAGAACCGAAAGATAATATCGCCGCTTTTCTGCAACATTTTTATGTGCTAATGCAACCCCTTGCGGATTTATATGCGCAACCGCGTGCCGAATTGACACAGATATTTGAAACACACATTAAGGTTGCGGAGAAACTTGCCGATACAAATGAAAAACTCGGTTCTCAGCTGATTTGGCGCGGTGATGACGGCACGGTTGCGGCAAAATGGGTCAGTGATTTTATCGGCAAAAGTGTGCTGCTCGGTGCTGTTAAAGTCAATGATTACGGCGGATTATTCTCGGTACTTTTAAACGAACAAAGCGTGCGCAAACGCTACGGCACACACCCGCGTGTCAAAATCTTGGGGCCTATCGAGGCACGTCTGACGCAATATGATGTCACCGTTATCGGCGAAGCAAACGAAGGTATTTGGCCGAATCAGCCGCAGGCAGATATGTGGATGTCGCGACAAATGAAAAAAGAATGGATGGTGCTTTCAATGGGAAGAGAATACGATTTGCCGATGCCGGAAAGACAAATCGGGGTTGCAGCTGCCGATTTTGCACATTTAATGAATGCACCGAAAGTATATATTACACGCGCCAAAAAAGTTGACGGCAATCCGGTCAACAAATCGCGTTGGTGGCTTCGTCTTGAAACAATATTGGAAGCAAATTTCGGTACCGAAGACGATGCATTTGCCTTTATCTATCGTCAGCCGTACGCTTATTGGGCAAAATATCTTGACCGGCGCGGTGAATATCAACCGATAAAAGCACCGAATCCGTGTCCGCCGTTGAAACGCCGCCCGCGCGAACTTTCTGCCACCAATATTGAAAAATGGATGCGTGACCCGTATCTGATTTATGCAAAATACATTTTATCTTTGTTTAAACTTGATGATTTGGATACGCCGAAACAAGCGTACGACTACGGCAATATTGTGCATAAAGTGCTGGAAGAATTCAATAAGGAATATCATTCAGATTTTTATCCGGCACCCGATGTTGCACGTGAGATTTTATTGAATCTCGGACGCCGAAAATTTGCGGAAAATAATGTGCCTGAAGAAACAATGGTGTTCTGGTGGCCGAGGTTCCAAAGTATGATGGATTGGATTATCAGCAGAGAAACGACATATCGTCCCGATGTGGCGGAAGTTAATAATGAAATTGAAGGACAAATGAAAATGCAGGGTCGCATCGGTGACTTTACGATTACCGGCAAAGCAGACCGCATAGATATATTGAAAAACGGCAGATTAAACATTCTGGACTATAAAACCGGTAAAGATAAAAGTGTTAAAGCCATAACTTCCGGTAAAGCACCGCAACTGCCGATTGAAGGATTGATTGCGGCAAACGGCGGCTTTCCGAAAATTGCGCCGGCAGAGGCAGAAAGTTTTCAATATTGGGCTTTTCGCGATAAATTCAACGCCACCGATGCCGAACAAAGCGTCAAGGCGATGTCGGTGGTTGAAAATGTAATCCAAAAGCTGATTGATGCGTATGACAGAGAAAATCAGACATATTTGGTAAAACCGAGACCGAGCAGCGCAGATGATTATTCGGACTATGATCATCTTTCACGTATAAAAGAATGGGGAACACACTCCGATTCGGGTAACAATTTTGGCGGAGAATAGAAAATGATTGATTATATGGCAATAAGAAAAACTCTTGGCGAAACCGCAACCGATACGCAACGCCGCGCCGCAAATCCGTCAAATTCGGTATGGGTGGAAGCGTCTGCCGGCACCGGTAAAACTCAGGTCCTATCCGACCGCGTGTTGCGCCTGCTGCTGGACGATGTTAAACCGATGCGCTTATTGTGTCTGACATACACAAAAGCGGCGGCAGTTGAAATGAATTCCCGTATTTCAGAACGTTTAAGCGAATGGGCGGTTATTGATGAAGCCGAACTTGAAGATAAGCTGAAACAATTACTCGGTGCAGAAATATCCTCCGCCGAAAAACTGAGAAAATATAAAGCTAAGGCGCGTACATTATTTGCCGAACTGCTGGATACACCAGGCGGAATTAAAATTCAGACCATTCACAGTTTTTGTACCGATGTTTTAAAGCGTTTTCCGCTTGAAGCCAAAGTATCACCTTATTTTGAGGTGCTTGAAGATGAAGAATCGACAAACGCACTGACACAAATCAAAACGGAAATTCTGCTTAAAGAGAATCATAACGGTGACAATAAGCTGAGTGCAGCCATTGATTATTTTGCGGAAAATATGTCGGAAACAGCCTTCCCGAGTATGCTCAAAAAAATTACCGAAAAACGTCGGGAAATGGTTGAAGTCCTTTCAAAAAACGGCGGTCTTTCCAACTTTCTGAAGGCTCTTGCCGAAAAGCTTAATATCAATACAGATGAAACGGAAGAAAGTATTAAAGCCGAATTTATGCAAGCAACACGCCGACAATTATCTGATGTCGTAAAAAATATAAGCGCTTGGTCTCACGGAACAGAAAGTACCGACAAACCCAAAGTAAAAATATGCACCGATGTTATTGAAAGAAACTTTCAAACAGAAGATTACGAAATATACAAGCTTTGCTTTTTTACGGGCGAAAACGAACCGCGTAAAGAGCGATCTTTGGCAACAAAAGATGCCAAAGATGCGGATTCGGAATTGATGTCTCGGCTTTTTGCGGAACAGGAACGTTTAAAAATAAGCGAAGAAAAATTGCAAAAATTGCGGCTCTACCAATCGACCAAATCGGCATTTACGATTGTGCGTGAAATTGATAAACGCTATGAGCAATACAAGCGCGAAAAATCGTGTATGGATTTTTCTGACCTTATATACAAAACACGTGCGTTATTAAATGACAATAATTCGAGTGCACGGCAATGGGTTTTGTATAAACTCGACGGCGGCATAGACCATATCTTGCTTGATGAAGCGCAAGACACCTCACCGGAACAATGGGATATTGTGGCAAGTTTATGTGATGATTTTTTCAGCGGCGAGGGGCAAACTGATGTAAACCGCACGATTTTTGTGGTCGGTGACCGCAAGCAATCCATTTTCAGCTTTCAGGGCGCCGATCCGGATAAGTTTGATAAAATGGCGGAGTATTTCAAAGAAAAAGCCGAAAATGCCCGAAAGGTTTTTGAGCCGGTGACTTTGGGTGTTTCTTTCCGCTCTGCCCCTGCCGTTTTGGAAGCCGTTAATAAAATTTTTGCAACCGAACAGGCGGCGGACGGCGTAGTTACCGACAGTAAGACATTCAAACATACGCCGGTGCGCGCCGGTGAGTTCGGAAAAGTGACCGTTTTACCGATGTTGGAGGCGGATTCCAAAAATACGGCAGAAGATTACGAGCATTGGGAACCGCCGATGGAACGTGTTACAAAAATATCGGTAGAAACGCAGATGGCGCGTGAAATTGCACAGCGTATTCGACGAATGGTCGATGAAAGAGCACAGACATCGAAACCATTGCATTATCGCGATTTTATGGTATTGGTTCGCACGCGAAACGGCTTTGTACAAGAATTTATCCGTGCTTGCGAGCAAGAACACATTGCCATATCCGGTGCCGATAAAATGGTGCTTTCCGAAGAAATAGCGGTGCAGGATTTAATTTCTCTCGGCAAGTTTTTGCTGTATCCGAAAGACAGTCTGTCTCTGGCGGAAGTTTTAACATCTCCGCTGTTTTCAATTGACGGACAGTTGCTCGAAGATTTGTGTTATAACCGTAACAAAGGCGAAGAGCTGTGGAACAGAATCCAAGCAAGCAACGATTCACGTTGCCGCGAGATATTCGGCGTTCTTAAAACATTGCAAGACAATTTGGACCATATTCGTCCGTATGAAATGTATAATTTTGTGCTGACAAAAATGGGCGGTCGGCGCAAGTTTATCGAGCGAATGGGACAAGAGGTTGAAGATACGCTCGATGAATTTATCAATATGACATTGGCATACGAACAACGGCAAATTCCGAGTTTGCGCGGATTTATAACGTGGTTCGGACAAAGCGAAAAAGAAATCAAACGCGAAAGCGATGAGGCGGAAACCGATGCCGTTCGTTTGCTGACAGTGCATCATTCCAAAGGATTGCAGGCGCCGATTGTTTTTCTGCCCGATACGGCAAAAACACCGTCAGACCGACGCCAACAAACGTTTCTGCAAGACGACGAACTGGCATATTATCCGCTGAATGCAAGTGCTTACGATGATATTTGTAATAGCATCAAAGAAAAAAACCGCATTAAAGAAATGAAAGAATACCGGCGGTTGCTTTATGTGGCACTGACCCGTGCCGAAGACCAGCTTTTTATTTGCGCGCACGGTCCGCAAAAGTCTAAAAAAGACGCTAAATCGGATAAGAAAGACAAACCGGAAAAACAGGACTCGTGGTATGATTTGTGCCGCAATGCACTATCGACAGACAATACCGATGCAACAGCGGAAATTATCTGTGAAACAAAAGAAGAAGTGGCAAAAAAGGAAAAGAAAAAATCGCTGACGGCATTTGAAAAATTTGCTTTTGAACCGTGGATTGATGAAAATTTAACCCAAAAGGAAGACAATTTATCAAAGCCTTATACACCTTCAAAGATTGAAGAAAAAGAAGATGAACTGCCGGATTCGGTTTCACCGTTGAAAAACAACGGCATTTATTTCCGCCGCGGTATTTTGATTCACCGTTTGTTGCAATTTTTGCCGGCAAAATTACAAAATAAAGATGCCGTTATTGATGAATATCTGCGTAAAAACGCGGCTGATTTTTCGGCAGATGATTGTGCGCAAATCAAAGAAGAAGTGCTTGCTTTGCTGAATAACGGTGATTTTGCGGATATTTTCGGCGCGGATTCACGTGCGGAAGTTCCGGTTGTCGGAGAGGTTGAAGGAAAAATTATCTCTGCTCAGCTTGACCGTTTGATTGTTTTGCCGGATAGAGTTAAAATCGTTGACTTCAAAACCAATCGTCCGGCGGCAAAAGATGCGGCGCACACACCGAAACAATACCTCACCCAATTAGCGGTGTATGCAAAGCTGATGCAAAAAATCTATCCGCAGAAAACTGTCGAAACTTACATTCTTTGGACCAACGAAACGCGATTGATGCGAATTGCATAAAAAAGTGTTGTAATTATTTTGATTATCTTTAATATAAGAAAAAATAACACTATATGTATTGGCATAATTAACAACATAAGGAGAATAAAATGACACAACCTTTAACAGACAGCCAATTCGGCGAAAATGTATTGAATGCAAAAGGCTTGGTACTTGTTGATTTTTGGGCGGAATGGTGCGGTCCGTGCCGTCAGCTCGGTCCGATTTTGGAGGCAATTGACAGTGAAATCGGTAATGACGTTAAAATCTATAAGATGAATGTTGATGATTCGCCGGAAATCGCCGGTCAGCTCGGAATCCGCAGTATTCCGACAATGTATTTGTTTAAGGACGGCAAACAGGTCGATGTCAAGGTCGGCTTGAATACACAATCAACAATTCAAGATTGGATACAATCGTATAAATAAGAATATTTTGTTTGAAACGCCGGATTTTTCCGGCGTTTTCTTTTGATTAACATACAATATTTTATGTTTTTGCAAATCTTCGGCATCATATTGCCGTTGGCGTTCGCGGCCATCAATCATACATACAATATCTATCAGAAAATCGCTGCGTTCGGTTCTACGTCAAAGATAGGGGCAAAGAGTAGTTGCCTAAGGATTATAAAAGAGTATAATCACAGTTCGACCAAAAACAATTTTAGGGAGAACTACTCAATGCTTAAAGACGATATTATCACAAAGAATGCAAACATCAATATAAAAAATAGTCAAG
>JAFVBL010000020.1 GCA_017479985.1 Alphaproteobacteria bacterium
ACTGAGTTTTATAATTTTAGAGATGATTTACCGGAGAATATTTTGCAACTATCTGATTTTGTGAAAAATTATCAACATTATTATAATTTTGACAGACCTCATAAAGCTCTTGATTTTTTTACTCCTTTCGGATACTTTTTTAATATCTCTTCTGCTCCAAAAGAGTCTCATATGTTCTGAACTAGAACATGATACTTGACAAAAATAAAATATGACGCTAAGATGCAGGGCATAACAAGAGTAATTAACGTAATTATTAACTAAAATATTTCAGCTTATGAGTATTTTTTCTTGGCTTCTCGTGATTTGTGCCGCAATGTGTATCACAATGGCTCTGGGGGTTTCGTTTGACAGTAAATGTTGGGAAAGTTCCGAGCGCGGCGGCCTGTTTGTGTTTCGGCACAAGTGGGTCAGCGTGTTGTGTGTGCCGATGCTCTTTCTGGTGCCGATGGGAGTAGTGCTTTATGCACTGTTTGTTCCGATGAACGAGGCAAATATGCTGTTACAGTGCATTTTGCGCGGGCTGATTTTCTTTGGTCTGACGTGTGCCGCCGTGTTTACGTTTATTCTGTTTGCTTCAATCAGTATCAGCTTAAAGAGTGCATACAGAAAACTGCGGAAATCGGCATAGTTTTAAACCTGAAATCCGATAAAAGCATAAACCTCGCCGTCAATGTGTTTGACCGCGGGGTTTTGCTTTATGAACACAGCTCCAAAATCAACTGATTAAGCACCAAAAAACCGCGGCGTGTGGCAAAAAGATGCGTCGGTGTTTCGGTCAAAAATCCAGCTGTTCGAAGATTATTCAGCTTTTGTTTATTTATAAATTCGGTTAAATCCAAACCACAGATTTGACAGAACACATCTTTATTTATGCCTTGTGTCAGGCGTAACCCCATAATCAGCAATTCTTCGGCACGTTCGTATGCTGTCAGCGGCGTATGTATAAACGGATATTCGGCGGCGTAGTGTGTGTTATTTTCATAAAATCTGCCGTGTGCCGATTTACCGATTCCGATATAGTCGCCACCTTGCCAATAAGTCAGATTATGTACGGATTCAAAGCCGGTTTGTGCAAAGTTTGAAACTTCGTACAAATTATAATTTCGCTCTGTTAAAAAATCGCGTGTAAACTCATACATTTCGACGGCCGCATCTTCTTCAAGAGGTCTAATATTTTTGCGCGCAAACACTGTGTTTTCTTCAACTGTCAGCTGATAAAGCGAAATGTGTTTCAGACCGTAAGAACATATTTCTGTCAGTTCTTTTTGCCAAGCAGGCAATGTCTGATGCGGTCGGGCATAAATCAAATCTGCCGAATGATTATCAAAAACGGTTGTGATTTCTTCAAGACATTGCCGCGCCGTTTCAGTGGTATGAGTCCGTCCCAAAAAACGCAAGTCAGCCTCGTTTAAGGCTTGAACACCGAGAGATAAACGGTTGATACCGGCTGTTTTTAAGTCGGCGAACATTGTTTGATAATGTGTGTTCGGGTTTGCCTCCAAACTGATTTCGGGATTCGTTCGGATATGCCATAATCGCGCGATTTCATCGATGATTTTTGCAATGTTTTGCGGCTTTATGAGTGACGGTGTACCGCCCCCGAAAAACACGGATTTAACTGTGCGTTCGGGTAGTATTTCGTGATAGCGTTTCAGAGCATCGAGATATTCGGCAATAATTGTATCTTGGTCGGTATTACGTGCAAGCTCTTTATAAAAATCACAATACGGGCATTTGCTTTTACAAAACGGCCAGTGAATATAAACGGCGATTTCTTGAGGTTGATAAGGCATTGATGTTCTTTCCTGCTTTTTTTTGAGCATAAAACTTTTTTTATGAAGGTCAAACATTTTCTTGTGTGTTTTATTATATAAAAGTCTTGAAAATATGTAAAAAATGGATAACATAAGTGCAGATTAAATAAAAGGAGAAAAAAATGTCTAATGGAAAAGTAAATTACGGCTTGGTTGTTTTGGTTGCGGTTATTGCTTCCGTAATCAGCTCGTTGGTAACATATAAAGCGGTTTCTGCCGATAAAATGAAATTTGCGGTTGTTGATGTCAATCGTGTGGTTCTTTCTTCTAAAGAAATTGCAGCCCTGAGTGCGGAACGTCAGGTTCAGGTGCAGGAATTGAAGAAAATGGCAGATGAAGCCAATGCTAAGATTACGGCAGAAAAAGATGCCGATGCCAAAAAGGCTTTGTCGGAAAAGGCTTTGTCGACAATCAATGCCAAGAAAGAAACTTTTGACAAGGTTCACGCTTCCGGGTTACAGGCTGCGGATAAGAAAATCAACGATGTAATCAATGCCATTGCCGAAAAAGAAGGTCTGAGCGTTGTGTTTAATAAGGCATCTTTGGTAAACGGCGGTGTGGATATTACGGATTCTGTTGTTGAACAAGTCAGATAATCAACGAATAAACAAAGACACGAATACAGAGCTCCTTGCGGATTGCGGGAGCCTTTTTTGTAATCTTATTTTTAACTTGCAAAACACGGAAAAATGCGATACTCTGTATAAAAATCAACAGAAACTGAGGCGCGGAATGAAACATAAATATTTGCTGGCAACCCTGTTTTTGGGGTGTTTATATCAAACAGATGCTTTTGCTTTCGGGAGTGTGAGCGATAAACTTTATGCGGCGGCACGTGCGGGAGATACGGCAACATTAGAGTCTTATTTGAGAGAGGGGCATTCGATTGATACAATTGACAATAGCGGCAGAACAGCGCTTTGTAATGCATATTATGCCAAAGATTGGACAACATACAATGTTTTGATGCAATATGGCGCAAATCCGAACGCGTCTTGTATGCTGGAAACACCGAAAAATTATAATAAATACGTATTGACCGGTGTCGGAGTTGCTATAGTCGGCGGCGTTGCGATAGCGGCGGCATCAGGAGGCGGTGGCGGCAGCGATGATTCATCGGGTTCAAGCAGTAGCTCATCAAGTTCAAACAGTAGTTCCGGCAGTAGTTCCGGCTCAAGTTCGAACAGCAGCTCCGGCTCAAGTTCGGGAACATCGACAAGCAGCAATGATGACAGTGTATATACTTTGTCAACGATGTCCGAACGTCAAAAGGCAATTGCCGAAATGATGTCAAAACATCTTGAAACACAGAGTTATTCTCATATCAACACAAACAGTTTTCATTATTACACAACAGATGATTTCAGAAGCAGTTCCGGTGCAAAATATAAAGAATACAGCGGACAAGGTGCATCGGCATCACCGCAGACCGTTAATTTTCTGGACGCGATTCGTGCGGCACAAGCATACAGCTACTTTTACGGTTATGATTCCAATAATAAAGTCTCTAATAAATTAGATACCGAGAGAAATGTTGTTGCCGTGCTGGATACCGGTGTTGAAGTTAATCACAGCGAATTTATTGATGCAAACGGAAAAAGCAAAGTTTCGGGTAAGAGTTTTGATTACGGTCCGTGTCGCGGTGCCGATAGGACAAATTGCTGGCTGATTGAAACGTATGAGGCCAGTTCCGGATTCGGTCTGAAGAAAACAACCAAACAAAAGCGTACTTTGTATGATGCCAACGGAGAGGCCGTCAGCGGTGTGGCAATTGTGGATTCGGGATACAATTATGATACGGCAACCGGTAGGGGTGAACTTGATGATTGGGCCGATGAATATACGGCAAATTATGATTGGGATCAGCTTCAAGATGACCCGAGTCCTTCAATCGGCAAAGTCAGCAAAAAAGAAAACGGTGTTGAAGCCAATATTGACGGACACGGAACGCACGTTGCTGGTATTATTGCGGCGAATATGAATGATAAAGGTATGATGGGCGTGGCATTTTCCAATACCGATATTTACGCTTTGCGTTGGGATTTGACTTCTCCTATCAGTGCACCGATTCAAGCGGCGCTAGGTCTTAAAGATAGAAAGGTGCTGGCGCTGAATATGAGTGTGGGAACCGAAGCGAGTTCAACGTCCAACGCCGGTCTGATTACCTCCAAAAAACTGGATTATATGCAAACAGATACGCTGCTGGCGGCGCGTGATACCATACGCAGTTACGAAACGGTGCAAGACCCGACAACGGGCTATAAGCAAAAGCAAGGTATGATTTGGGTTATGGCCGCCGGTAACGATTCTTATTCCGAGCCGACGATTATGGCAGGTATTAAAAATCTCGGCACGCAAATCACCTCCGAAGGTACGGTGAACTATAATGATTTGATGATGCTTGTGGTGATGTCGGTAGATGTAACGCTCAATGATGACGGTACGGTTAAAACATATACCAAATCCTCGTTTTCAAACTCTTGCGGCAGCACGGCGGCCTATTGCATTGCCGCGCCGGGCGGAAACAAAAAGAGTAATGTCAATTACAACATTTATTCAAGCGTTCCGTCGGCCGTTCTATCTTTGGGGTACGGCGGACTGCTCGGCACATCTCAGGCGACGCCTGTCGTGACGGGAAGCATAGCGTTTCTGAAGTCGGCATTTCCGTTTTTGCACTCATCGGAAATCATCGAGATTTTACGTGAGACGGCCAACACAAACGGTGTCGGCTACAACAGCGCCAATCACGAGGATAAAACCTACGGGGCAGGATTGTTGGATTTAGGCAAAGCGACGACGTATTACATACCGCCGGAGAATAAAAACGGGACAATGAGTATGGCGACATTGACCGGCACAACGGTGGCATCGCCGTATGTAAATCTGAGCAATGCAAACCTGACGGTTTCGCCGAGTATGTCGTCGGCGGTAATGTCAGCCTTGCCGGCAACTCTGACGATATTCGATAAATACAAGCGTCCGTTTGAAGTATCGACCTCGCACTATATAAGGGTGACGCACGCCGGTTATAAGTCTCTGAAGAATGATGTCGGCTATATTGTTCCGAATACAAAAATAAAGGAAAAGCGTGAAGGAAATATGCGGTTTTCGTATGCGCAAGGCACAATGAACCGCAGCGGCGGAATCGGCTTTACAGATGCGACGTATAAGAGCGGAAAGTTCGAGAGCGGTTTTTATATGAGTGAGAACACGCGTTATCGCGGACAAGGACAGGAAAATGCCGAAATGAGTAATCCGTATATGTCGTTTACGTCGGCGTACGGAGCGCATATCGGGTATCAGCCGAGCGGAAAATACGGATTTAAGTTGCAAGCGGTAAGCGGTCGCAACGGTTTGTACGGCGGAGACAAGGATTTTAACGACCGGACGTTTAAGAAAACAGCGTATGCGGTGGACGGCGAGCTGAGCTTTAAGGCAGGGAAGAAGTTAAACCTTTCGTTCAATTCCGGTATGTTGTATGAGGATGAAGCCTTGCTCGGCGTGACGGGAACGGGGGCGTTCGGATTGCCGGAAAGCCGGACATATTTTACGGGTGTGACGGCAATGTATAAGGCAACGCCGAAGCTGACATTAAGCGGGAGTTATTATCGGGGCTACACAGATGCGCAGTCGTTTAATTCGAATATGCTGCAGACGAGCGCATTACAAAGCAGCAGTTTTGCAATAGATGCGAATTATAAATGGAACAAGACAACAGATTTCGGGCTGAGGTTGAGTTCGCCGTTGCGTGTGGAACACGGTAAGTTGCGGATAGATATGGCAAGCGGCCGTGATTATTATTCGGACGAAGTATATCGGAATCGTTATACGGCCGGAATGAAATCAAAGAAAAGAGAGTATAAACTGTCGCTGTACGGTAACAAAGGAGTGACGGAAAACTTAAGCCTCAGCAGTGAGCTGGGCGTACGGTTTAATCCGGAACATCGTGCCGCCGCAAACGACTATCGCGCACTCTTCGGCTTGGCTTGGAACTTTTAAGCAAGATTGACTATGAGGGCTTTATGAATAAGGATTTATGGAAAGGAGCGCGCTTTGTGCCGCTCCTTATTGTGCAGTTTTTCGGTGCATTAAATGATAATTTGTTCAAAAATACGCTCTTGACGTTTGTGGCATTTAAGGTTGCTTCCGATGCACAAATTGCCAGTGTGTATTCCAATATTATCGCCGGAATGTTTATCTTGCCGTATTTTTTGTTTTCGGCATTGGCGGGATTGATTGCGGATAAATATAACCGTGCCTTTTTGGTACGAATCTTGAAAATAACGGAACTGTGCCTAATGATTGGGGCCGGCGTGCTGTTTGTGACGAAAAGTGTGCCGCTGTTGGTGATTTTGCTGTTTTTAATGGGAACACAATCCACTTTTTTCGGACCGATAAAATATGCACTTTTGCCGCAGCTGCTGCGTTCGGAAGAATTGATTGCCGGCAATGCGTATGTTGAGGGAAGCACATATATTTCGATTATTTTAGGTACGATTCTGGGAACGGTCTTGTCCGTAAATGCCAGTATTGCGTTGCTAATAATATGTTCAATTGTCGGTATGATTGCCGCATATAAAATACCGAATGCCACCGGAGCTGATGAAAATTTACAAATCAGTTTTAATCTGTTTAAGCAAATAAGTGACAATATGAAACTGATTAAATCGCGAGCAATTATTTTCAGAGCAATTATCGGCGCAACGTGGTTTTGGATGATTGGTGCATTTTTTGCCACCAATATTTTTCCGCTTTGCGGCAGATATTTTAAAACCGAACCGCTTGTTGTTACGGTGTATTTGATTCTGTTTGCGCTCGGGGTTGGTGCCGGTTCGTTATTTTGCAACAAATTGCTGAAAGGGCGTATTTCTGTTTTGTATGTGCCGATGAGTTCCATCGGACTGAGTGTATGTGCATTTGCAATATATTGGTTGGCAAACGGTTATACAACACCGGCAGAGATTATTTCGGCAACGGAATTTTTAAAGATGACACGCAGTCAGATGTTGGCACTGTTTATGTTCGGACTTGCATTTTTCGGCGGTATGTATGTGGTGCCGCTCAATGCATTGATGCAAAAGCGTGCGCCGAAAAATTGTGTGGCATCGATTATTGCCGGTAACAACATCGTAAATTCACTCGGAATGGTTTTGGTTGCGGTTTTGTCGGCAGTTTTGCTCGGAATAGGTTTGGATATCACGGAATTATTTTTAATGACGGCATTGGCAAGTATTGCCGTGACGATATATATATGCCGTTTATTGCCGGATTCATTGGTGCGTTCGTTTTTTTATTTGATTTTGGGAACGTTGTTCAGAGTTAAAATTAAGGGACTGGAAAATCTTGAAAATTCAGGTTCAAAAACATTGATTATTGCCAATCATATATCGCTGTTGGATGGATTGCTTGCCGCTGTATATCTGCCGCGCAAACTGACGTTTGCCATAGACAGTGCGTGGGAACGCCGATGGTTTGTACGCTTGTTTGGCGGACTGGTAAATTTCTATCCGCTGAATCCGACCAGCCCGTTGGCAATTCGTTCGCTGATTGAGGTAATTAACCAAGGGCGGACGGTGATGATTTTTCCGGAAGGACGCATTACCGTCACGGGATCATTGATGAAGATATTTGAAGGTACGGGGGTAGTGGCGGAAAAATCCGGTGCAAATATTTTACCGGTTCGGATTGACGGTCCGCAGTATTCAAAGTTGTCGTACATTCAAAAGCTGGTAAAAGCAAAGATGTTTCCGAAAGTGCAACTGACGGTTTTGCCGCCGCGCAAAATAAATATGGAAACGGAAGGTATGAGCGGCCGCGAACGGCGTCAGGCAGCAGCGCTGCGTTTACACGATATTATGGCGGAAATGATTTATGATACGACAGATATTGAAATGCCGTTGTTTAACGCATTGTTGCAGGCCGAAAAAAATTATGGCGGCAACCGTAAAATGGCAACGGATATCGGGCAAAAAACACTTAATTACAGGCAATTGCTGCAAAAAATATATGTGCTGGGGCGTGTTTATGAGCGTGTGTTTGCCAAAGAAAAATATGTCGGTGTGTTGTTGCCGAACAGCTTGGTCGGATTAGTCAGCTTTTTTGCGCTGCACAGTGTCGGAAAAGTACCGGTGATGATGAATTTTTCTTTGGGAGAAAGGCAGTTTACATCTTGCATAAAAACTGTCGGACTGAAAAAGATAATAACAGCGCACCGATTTATTGAAACCGGAAAGTTGCAACGATTGGAAGATTGTGCCGATAATACCGGTTGCGAAAAGATATATTTGGAAGATTTGGCGGCAAAAATTACATCGGCGGATAAATTGTGCGGAATAGCCCGTTATTTGCGGCGGCGCAAATCAACCGTAAAGGCAACGGATACCGCCGTAATTTTGTACACTTCGGGTTCGGAAGGATTGCCGAAAGCCGTATTACTGTCACACCGTAATTTGTTGGCAAACACGCTGCAAATTCATTTGGCGGTTCCGTTTAATTCGAGTGATGTGATTTTGAACGCTTTACCGATGTTCCACTCTTTCGGGCTGACGGTCGGAACTTTGCTTCCGATGCTGTACGGCGTCAAAACGTATTTTTATCCGTCACCGTTGCATTATCGGATTGTACCGGAGATTGCCTATGATATTCAGGCAACGGCGGTTTTGGGAACAGATACGTTTTTATACGGCTACGGGCGTCGGGCGCATCCGTACGACTTTTTCTCGGTGCGCTTTGCCGTTGTCGGCGGCGAAAAATTAAAAGAGCGTACGGCGGAAATGTGGTTCAAAAAATTCGGTGTGCGTATTTTTGAGGGTTACGGTACAACTGAAACCGCACCGGTTTTGGCAGTGAATACCCCGATGTTTTATAAAGAAAACACGGTCGGAAGATTGCTGACACGTATAGAACATCGCTTGGAAAAAGTGAACGGCGTTTCCGAAGGCGGCAGATTGCAGGTTAAGGGTGATAATGTGATGCTCGGATATATGCGAGCCGATAATCCGGAAGTGTTGGATAAGGCAGATGCTTGGTACGATACGGGTGATATTGTTAAATTTGATGAAGATGGATTTATGAGTATCTGCGGACGTGCCAAAAGGTTTGCAAAAATCGGCGGTGAGATGGTTTCTTTAACGGCAATTGAACAGTTGCTTGACCAGCTTTATCCGGAAGCAAAACAAGGTGTTATAGCTGTTGATGACGAGAAAAAAGGTGAAAAATTGGTGCTGATTACTTCAAAAGACGATGTTACGCCGGCTGCAATAAAAAAATATTTTCAAACGCAAGGCATCAGTGAATTATGGATTCCGCGCGAGGTTGTTTATACACAGCATCCGCCGCTTTTGGGGAGCGGCAAATTTGATTATGTTGCCGCGACAAAGTTGTATAATTATTCTGCAAGCTGATTTCTTTCGTAAAAAGTGTAAAAAAATGTTGATAAAACTTAAAATAGATATTGCACGTTAAATCTTGGCGCGATATGATTTGTTTCAGAAAGAAATAAGCAGAGTTGACTCTGTAAAAAAATTTGAAGGACTATGAACATTGAAAGATGTCATAGCCCTTTTTTGATAAGGGAGAATCTTATGTATACCACAAAATCAAATAAACCGGTCAGACATCGCAGTACCGAAATAGATAAGTCTGTCGGTGAACGTATGCGGATGCGGCGTTTATTATTGCATCTTTCGCAACGGCAAATAGCGGATAAGCTCGGACTTACTTTTCAGCAGGTGCAAAAATACGAAAAAGGAATCAGTTGCATCAGTGCCGGTCGCCTGTGGCAATTGTCGGAAATATTGAAAGTTCCGCTCTATTATTTTTTTAAAGATGCGGCAGAACATAGGGCGGAAAAAATACCAGCTGCATATAAAGATCCGATGTCGGATACGGAAACAATCAGATTGGTGCATAACTATTATAAATTATCGAATCGTCGGCTGGCCGGTCAAATATTTGATTTGTTGGATAGAATCGCCAATCCGCGCAAAGAATAGCCTTATTCTTCTTCAACGAGATGGTCGTCGAGCGAATATCCGGTTGCGCGAATGGTGCGGATATAGTCCGGTCCGTACTCGTTGAGTGCTTTGCGC
Source organism: Alphaproteobacteria bacterium (assembly GCA_017479985.1). GTDB lineage: Bacteria > Pseudomonadota > Alphaproteobacteria > RF32 > CAG-239 > RUG410. Next base: position 9,908 of record JAFVBL010000020.1, read on the forward strand.
AGCCGGCGAATATGTACGTCCACCGTGCGCGGTTCAACATAAATGCTTTGTCCCCAGACAGACTTTAAAACTTCATCACGTGAAAAAACTTGATGCGGATTGGAAATCAATAATTGCAAAATGCGGAACTCGGTCGGTCCGAGCTGTATATAATTCTCGCCGCGAAAAACTTTTTTCTCCACCGGTTTTAAAACAATATCCTGAAAAACATATTCTTTTTGGATTGCGGCATTGATATTACCGGAGCGGCGCAGATTTGTTTGAATACGCGCCAACAACTCAGGGACGGAAAACGGCTTCGTTACATAATCGTCGGCACCGGCGGACAGACCGGCAACTTTATCTTCTTCCTGCCCTTTGGCGGTCAGCATAATAATCGGAATATTCTTCCATTCGGGATTGTTGCGGATAATTTTACACAGTTCCAAACCGGAAATTTCCGGCAGCATCCAATCAAGTAAAATCAGTGACGGCGTATTTTTTTCGATTGCCGTCAACACCCGATTGCCGTGCGCAACGACCACCGTTTCATAGCCGGCTTTTTCAATATTATATTTCAGCAAAACGGAAATTGCCTGTTCATCTTCCACTATTAAAATTGTTGCCATTATTTTTCTCCCGCATAATGTAGTTGTCGAATAATTTGTGCCGGCTGCTCGGCCTTAAAAATCGCACTGCCGGCGACCAGAACATTCGCACCGTGTTTGACACATAATTCCGCAGTTTGTGTATTGATTCCGCCGTCGACTTCCAAGGTTGTGTCGCCGGAACCGATAAGTTCGCGCGTACGGCTTATCTTCGGCAATTGTCGGGGCATAAATTTTTGCCCGCCGAATCCGGGTTCAACCGTCATAATTAAAATATTGTCAATATCCTTAAGATACGGCGCCAATACATCTGCCGGCGTCTGCGGCTTGAGTGAAATACCGACTTTGATACCGCGCTCTTTCAGATGCCGAATAACAGCCGGCAAATCAGAGCAAGCCTCATAATGTACGGTAATTAAATCCGCACCGCAATTTTCAAACATCGGCAAAAAATTCAGCGGCTCCTCAACCATAAGATGCACATCAAAAAATAAACCGGATACCGGTCGCATTTGTCGCACAAAATCGGCCCCGAAACTCAAGTTCGGAACAAAGTGACCGTCCATAATATCAAAGTGCAGCCAATCCGCACCGGCATTTTCTGCCAGTTTTGTTTGTTCGTGCAAACATCCGAAATCTGCCGCCAATAAACTCGGCGCAACCAAAGCCATTTTCTATTCTCCTTAAACAAGATTATACAAAAGGAAAGTTAATATGTCGTAAAATTTTTGCACAATCAAACGTTGACATTACGGCGGATTTTTTGTAAATTAAAGCAGTAAAGAAAGGACTGTAAAATGATTTCGGCTAAAGAAGCGGCACTCAAAAAAATAGCGCAGACACCAAAAGGTGCCGCCCGCGCAGAATTATTGAAAATCGAAGCGTTTCGTGCTCAGGTTTTAAACAGCGGTGCCAATGTGACGATTTATACCGGTGAATTGCATCGGGGCAACACCTTTAAAGAAATGCTGTCAGATGTGTATATCGGATTGATAAAGCGAAAAAATAAACACGGGATGCCCGACGGTATCGGTGCCTTGGGCGGTATGGCCGAACGTACGAACCCGCAAAAATTTGCTCAAATGACCATAGAGCAAAAAAGGACGCTTGTCGGGCAAAAAGATGATGTTATTCTTGTAGGCGGAATGCCTTATTTAACGGATGAAACGGATGTTATCCGCAGAAATAATGTTGCGCGTGAAATGCGTGAAGAACTGGCTGATTTGGGAATATCGGGCGAACAGATAGATTTGCAAAAGTTGAAACTTGTGCCGATGCCGAAGGTGAAAGACGATAATTATATAATCAATATTTGGGACGGAAAGGGTGAATGTTATGCCATAACGCCGTATTGCCACTTGTATGCTGATTCATCGGGATTGATTGACCGCTTGGCAGAACAAGCCCGTGAGCGTGCCGATGGAGAGGCAAGGGGATACGTTAAAGTTTCTTTGTTTGACGCACTCGGTGCATACGGCAATCGAGGTACAAAGGAATGTATGCTTGAAGACGGACGCCACGCTGAAAAAGATTATCGATATCCGCACGAATATTTGGCGGCGTGGGCGCTGGCGGCAAAATATTTGGATTATAACCCAGAAAAAATGATAATGTTGGCAAAGGAGGTTCAGGCAGAAAATGCACACCCAATTTCATTTGTCCGCTTGGCGCAGGTTACCGGACAACTGCCGTCGGACATTGCACAATCTTTCGGCGTTTCAATGGAAACTTTGAAAAATATGGAGCAAGCAGCCGTTAAGCAATATATTCTGTCAGATTATTTAAGAAGTATAAAAAGTCCGGTTAAATCTTGATTTCAGTAATTTGATAAATATTTCTATGCCGTCAAAATCATTTTTTACGGGAGAAATATTATGGGAGAAATGGCTAAAAAAATTGTGCGTACCGATTTGGAAAATTTGCTTAAAGTGCTGAATGAAGCTTATGCCGAAGAATGGCTGGCATACTACCAATATTGGGTCGCGGCAAAAGTGGCTTACGGACAGGAACGTACGGCAATTGTCGGTGAATTTGAGGAACACGCGGCAGAAGAACTGAAACACGCCGATTGGCTTGCGGACAGAATTATTCAGCTCGGCGGTGTACCGGTTTTGGAACCGATGAGTTGGAATGAATTGGCTCATTGTAAATATATTACGCCGCACAATTTCAACGTTATTGCATTGTTGCACGATAATTTGGAAGCAGAGCGCTGTGCCGTCGGACGTTATGAAGGTATTTGCGATATGACGCACGGGCGCGATTATGAAACTTATCGCATTTCCGAGAAAATATTAAAAGAAGAAATCGAACACGAGCAGGAACTGGAAGATTTTCTTGCCGATATAGAACAAACGTGTAAAGAATAGCACGAAAATATTTTCATAAGCTTAAAAAAGAATCCCAAAAGAGAAAACTCTCTTGGGATTCTTTTTTAAATACCCTTCATCAGCTTAATAGCGGCGATGATTACGCTTGCGCGGAGGAGGCGGAGGCGGCAGACGGCGGCGATAGGCGGGCGCGCTGTAATAATATCCCGAAGAATAATATCCGTAAGGATATGTCACATACGTGCGCGGTGCCGGCGTTGAATACACAACCGTGGCGGCAGGGGTTGAAACACCGACCGTCGTATTGACCGGATTGGATGCCACAACTACCGAACCTAATCCCGGAACCGGTGCGGCAACAAACATATCTGATGTACCGCAGCTGCAAAGCAATAATGTTGTCATTGCCAAGAATACAAAAACCATTTTCTTCATAACTGTATGGATTTTGAGGGTGGAACAAAAATTTCTAAATAACTCTCTGATATTGTTAATATAGCATACGAAAAAATATTTGTCCAGTTTTTTGTGTAACTGTTTATAAAAAAAACGCAAGGCAAAATGCTATGCGTTTATAAAAACGAGAAATGCTTGTTTTTTGAGGTCAAATTTCCTCGAAAAAGCTAATCGTCTGCAGTATTCAAATATTCAATATATGATTGATTATCTGCCAGCAAATCAACCACATAAGGTTTATGATTCGGCACATACGAAAAGACAAGTTTGACAATTCCCGCATTGACAGCTTTAGTCAGCTTATCTGACTGTTCGCGTTTAATATAAAACTTATATCGTTCGTCAAAATCTTTTTTCGGACATACGGAATCGGTAAATTGCGTACAATCGGTTGCATCCCAATTTAGTTGCAGATTCATATAATATCCGGCAAGAAAATCCTTCGGGTCATAGCCGGTAACAATCACTTCCACACGATTAGCATTTGTTGCCATCCGGTAATACATCATAATTACGCCGAGAATGATAATCGGCAGAAAAAACAAATACTTCACAAATCTACTTTTCATTATTTTTCTCCCATAATAAATGACCGTATTTCATCAACAATAAAATCACGGCAATAATCAAAATACCTGAACCGATGAGATATATACCAGCGTGCTGTAAATCACTGACATCGGCATAAAATGCCAAAATACGGATAACTGCCGCCAATACAGAGATATTGAACCAACGGCGCGAACGGGCAACGTATGCCAAAAAAGCGGCAGAGGCGCAAAGCAAAAGTGACGGCAAAAGCTCAAACCACACATTTTCAAACGCGCCGATAAACCACCAAAGCAGCGCCAAAATACAGCAGAAGAAACGAAAACCTGTTTTGTATTTTTTATAAACACCGCCGGTGGCCGTGACCAAGAGCAACAACGGCAACACTGTTTCAACACGTGCTGTTCTTGCAAGTTCGCACCTCAGTAAAATACCGACCCAGCAGAATTCCAACACTGCTGACAATAAATATAATACCATAAAATTGACGCCGTTTGGGCGCGCTTTTTTGTGCCACCAATAGCATACAGCGGCAGAAATTAAGCAAGGCAGTAAATTTGCCGTTACGAACCACAAATTAAAAGATAAACTTGTGGCAATCGCCGCTTTTGCTAAATGTGAAAATAAATAATACATCATCACAGTACTATAGAAAAACAGCGGTCGGCGCACGGTTTTTTCTTCGGCCGGCTGTTTAAGGCTCCACCATTGATAAGCACAAAACAGAGCCATAATGCACAAAATACGGAACAGATTCAACAAGATGCCGTTGGCTGTGTATGTTGTCGGAATGGTATCTGACCAAAGCACCGAGGAGCCGTAAAGCCAAGAACTGTTGTCGATAAAATCAAAATGCAGACCGGCAAACAGCATCGGAATCCACAGCCATAATAAACGCGGTGCCGCAAACAGCAACGGCCAACTGCATAAACTCCATAAGAGCAGGGCATTGTTAATGCCGGAATTAAGATGAAAAATTTGCCCGATAAGTCCGATGACTCCCATAATCAAAAATGCGTAGACTACGGCAACAACCTGCTGCAAAATGCGTTTGCCGTGTTGTACCGTCCAAGCCAGAACACCGGCATTGAGCGCCATAGCGGCAAGAGCACCGGCAAGCTTTATATCTGTCGGAATTTGCTGCCAGTTTGCGGCAATAATCGCAATCACGCCGAGTCCGACCAAAAATGATGCAAAATAAAGCAATACCATAAACCAATAATTTTCATCGCGCGATGCTTTATTTTGTGTTACCGCTGCAGTGTCAGCCTTTGGCATATCGTCTGATTTTTGAGTGCCGGCGGACGTTTTTTTGCGGGCGACATTTTGTGCTTTTATTTGCTCGGTATCGGATTTCTGAGTTATCGTTCGCCGAGTTGTTTTCTTTTTTGTTTCTGTTTTAGCCATTTTATTCTCCTTAACAGTTATTTATTTTCTGCCTTCAGCATAATTTCCGGTGCTTCAATACCCAAAAGATAAAGCATAAGTTTCAATATATCACGTGTCAGCTTTGCCAGTTTTAAGCGAGAGAAAGCAAGTTCCGGCGTTGCGGCGCTCATCATCGGACAGGCATTGTAAAACGTGCTGAACACTTGTGCCAAGCTGTGTGTATATTCTGCGATAATACTCGGCTCTTTATCGGTATGCGCACGCATTACCACATTATGTACCTGCGCCAATTTGAGAGCCAGCGCACGTTCTTCCGGTGCTTCCAAAATAATTTTTCCGGTCTGCAAACCGTTGGCATCAGCTTTGCGCAGCACCGAATTGATACGCGCCACGGCGTACTGAATATAAGGACCTGTTTTGCCCTCAAATTTTGCAAAGTCATCAAGTTCAAACACATAGCCTGAAGCAATTGTGTTTTTCAAATCCTGAAATTTAATTGCGGCAACGGCAATTTGCTGTGTCAGTTTATTGATTTCATCTGCGCCGTAGCCTTCAACTTCGTCCGGTTTCGGCAATGATTGACGCACTTTATCCTTAGACATTTCTATCAGCGTTTCCAAATCCATTACGCCGCCGTCACGGGTTTTGAACGGTTTGCCGTCGGCGCCGTTGACCGTACCGAACATAATGTGCTGCAATTTGACATCAGGCGCAATACCGAGCTTTTGCACAACCTCAAAGATTTGTTCAAAGTGCAATGATTGTCTGTTGTCGGTAAAATAGACGATTTCATCGGCGTGCAAATCGTCAGCCCGCAATTTAATCGTGGCAATATCGGTCAGCTGATATCCGAATGCCCCGTCACTTTTGACAATAATTACCGGCGGTTTCGGTTTGTTGCTTTCTGCCAGACGAATGATTTGTGCACCGGCATCAACTTCGGAAATACCTTTTGCTTGTGCAATTTTAACGATTTCGCCGCAAGCTTCGTGTGCATCACTTTCGCCCCACCATAAATCAAAATTAACGTCAAGCTGCTCGTAGTTGGCTTTAATTGCCTTAATCGATTCGTTGCGCAAATGCTCCCACGCACGGCGATATTGCTCGTCGCCGCCTTGCAATTTTGCCGTAATTCGGCGTGCATTTTCGCGTGCGTTGTCATCTTCTTTGCACCGGATGTTGGCTTGTTTGTAAAACTCGGTAATTTGCGCAATATCATAACTTGAAACCTTATCCAAATTACCGTCTTGCAGGATAATTTCGGATAAAATCATACCCATCGGTGTTCCCCAATCGCCCAAATGCACATCACACGTGACGTCATTGCCGACAAAGCGCTCAATTCGGCTGACCGATTCGCCGATGACACCCGAACGCAAATGCCCGACGTGCATTGTCTTAGCCACATTCGGTCCGCCGTAATCCAATATCACCTTATGCGGATTTTCCGTTATACCGCATCCCAAACGCGCGTCATCAGCCATTGCATCGGTATTTTGCGCAATAAAATCGTTTTTCAGTTTAATGTTGATAAATCCCGGACCGTCGACGGATATCGATTCGCAAAAATCGCATTTTTCCAGTTCTGCGGCAATCGCCGTGCCGATTTCTCGCGGATTTTTATGCATAATTTTTGCCAAAGCCAGCGCGCCGTTACACTGAAAATCACTTAAATCAGCACGGTCGGAAACCTTAACAAACGCAAATTTATCATCTAATTCAAGTTTCTGAAATATATTGCAGAGTTCACTGTTTATTTTATTTTCAAGCAGCAGGTTCATTATTATCTTCCTCATTTCTTTCAATTTCATCTTCTTTAACGCATTTATAATGTGCGTGACTCGGCAACAAGAGTTTGCCGTCAAAATGTGTTTTTTCCACAAATTCCGCCTTTATACCCGTTTCGTGTTTTATACATTCGGCATCGGCAATTTGTTGCAATTCTTCATCATCTGTCAACAACGGATTATAACATATAACCGGACGTTCCGGCTTAGACGGTCCTGAATAAAGCTGCGCCGTATCGGAAACACCTGGGTTTCGTCGTCTGTCAACATACGGGTTAAACAAACTGCAACCGCATAAAAAAAGCATAAACATACCCGTAACATAAATTTTTAGTCTGGACAATTTTAAAAACTCCATTAAATTATTATCAGTTTGAAACATCATAAACGAAGATTTTAAAAATGAAAAGTGAAAATAAATATATTGGTGATGATAAATTTAAAAAATTTCTTGAACATTATGCGTGTCCTACGCCGATAGAGGTGGTAAAGCTGCGTTTTGTCGGTGCGATTTGCAGCCCGAATGCGGAACTCAGACCGACCGATGTTATTGCCTCTTTGTGGAAAGATAATAAAGCTCCGCGGCTTGAAACAAAAAATGAAGCGGATTTGTTCTTCAAATTTTTTATGGGCCTATGGGACGAAATGTTTGAAACGGTTTTGGATAACGGTGTTAATTTACCGCCATTTCCGGTGGATTCTGATTTGCCTCAAGTCTGCACAGAGCGTTTTGAGCAGCTGGAGTTTGGGTTTGTCGAGGGCTTTTTCGGCGGTCGTGAAGATTTAAAAATACCTGCATATATTGCCGAAGTTGTCGATTCGCTGAGCCGTATGGCATTGTTGTATAAAACTTTGGCACAAAAAGCAGCAACGGAAGAAAAACGCAAAAATATAACAGATGCGGTAATCGATTGCGATAAAATGGCGGAAAAATCAATCTGTTTTCTGATTGAACACTATGTTCTTCCGCATATCGACGAGTTGAAACGTACCGTGAATTAACATAACAGAGAAGGGGATGGAATGATGAAAAAGTTTTTGTTGATGTCGTTGAGTTTTTTATTTTTCAGCTCGGCAGCTTATGCGGATAAGGCTGATTTGGCTAAGATTGAAAATTATTTGAATAACCTGTCGACAATAAAAGCCGGATTTGTGCAAATGGCAAGTAACGGCGGTACGGCAGAGGGAAAAATCTATATTTCCAAGCCGAGTAAAATCCGTATGGAATATACGGCACCGGAACCGTTGCTGATTGTCGGCAACGGCGATTATATTATATATAACGATAAAGAACTTGATCAAATAACGAATATTGACTATAAAGATATTCCGGCAACGATGATTCTGACGAAAAAAATCAGCTTTAACAGTGACGATTTGAAAGTTGTTGATTTTTATAAGGACGGCGGGCAGGTGGCTGTAACTGTTGAAACGCCGAAAACGCCGAGTGTTAAGCCGATTACGTTGATTTTTGACCAATCTCCGTTCCGCCTTAAACAATGGAAGGTGATTGACCCGCAGAATATCGAAATTACGGTTTCGCTGTTTGATATTGAAGAAGATACGGCTTTAAGCGGCGATTTGTTTAAGTTTGATAAAAATTCTGGTAAAACAAAATCCAAAACCCAACGCAAATAATCTGAAAAAGCAAAGGCACAAAATATTGCACACATATAATTGCGCAAAATATCGTTGTGCAAAAATATAGTTGCGCAAAAAGAAAATTCTTATCACGATAAATAAGAAATTACTCTTAATTTATAAGAAATTTAATACCGTATGGTTATCAAGGCGAAATCACGTTAAAGTTGTATTTATACGGATTAGTTAGTTTATTTTATCAGCTCAGTTTCACTTTAAATTATCATCTTTTTTTGCCATACTCGATTCTTCTCATTATAACTATTATACGAAGAATGAATCTGACGAGAGTTCAAAGAGAGCGAATTTGACCACCAAAAACGGCGATACATTAAACAAAGCATCAAACACGTTTTCAGCGATGGCGGAAAACGTGCCAGCAACGAAGTTGCGTTATAACAATAAACCTACGATAACTGAAACAAACTCGACAGAATTTTCCCTTCGGGGCATTTTGAACCGCAAACGGTTCAAAATGTTTGCTGATTTATTACAGCAAGCAACGAATGATAATGCATTAACAATCACAACCAACGTAACCACAATCGCAGCATAAGGAGAACACAAAATGTTAAAATTAACTAAAACAGGTATCGGA
>JAFVBL010000021.1 GCA_017479985.1 Alphaproteobacteria bacterium
ACAGACATACTGCACAGCACTACAGGATAAGCATTGCGCTGTCTCTCGGCAATTTGTTATGCTCGAACTATACGAATATGTATAGCCTGAATATGCTTCCGAACATTGCGGAGTATCCTTTACACACTCATTGCCGACTATCGTACCGCCTTCGCATTTGTCACATAATGCACCGCTCCAGTTGCCCGTACAGCTACATTCACTGCCGTTCCGACTCCCGTGTACGCACGTTCCGCACCAACCTTCACCATCAGATACGTAACCCGCACTGTTATCACATATATCACAATCCGAATAATATGTTGTGCTTCCGGCAACACAACTGTCTAAGCTTTGCGCACAACCTACTGCCGAACCGGAATGTGTGTAGCCCAGTCCGCCATTTCCGCTACTCGTACAATAAGCTGGAGTATTTACGGCACACGTTTTTATCTCTGCATTATTGCTCAAACTACGATTCTCAGAAGTGACCATATGATAACCGCTGTTGCAACTGTCGCATCTGTAATACCAGTCATTATCACCATCACCGTATTTACATTGGCTGTCTGCGGCACAATTTGACGGTGAACTCGTCAGCGGATAATTCTCTTGTGTACAATCGCCGACCGACATACAACCGCCTTTTCCGTCTTTGACATACCCCGGAGAAACACAATTCAGGCACGCATAATACGATGAGCCATCCGGCGTTATACAAGGAGTTTCACTCTTATTTAAGTTGGCACAATTTGCGGCACTTTCTTCACCGTCTTTAATCGGTTTACCTTCCGCGGCACATCCTTCAGCCGTTCGTTCCACGCAAATACCGTTTGCCGGGTTTTTATTATATGCTTTTCCTTTATAAGAAACTTTACAGTCAGCACATAAAACATATTTGTTACTTCCTGACATACAATATTGATTATCCGGGTCAGATGCCTTATTGCAAACAGATTCTTCTGTACCGACCGCACTTAAAAGATACGGCTTTTCGCCGGTGCATTGACTCTCTAACACTTCCTCACAGAATCCGCCATTAGGTCCGGTCCAACCTTCCGAACAATTACTGCACTTATAATATGACGTTGTTCCTGCCAAACATTTTGACGATGTGTCCGTCGTCTTACACCCCTTTGCCGTCTTATTGGCATCATTATACCAGTATCCGGCCCCGTTACAATCTGACTCGGTTTTATTCTCGCACTTACCGTCCACGGTTTTCATTCCGTCCTTACAAACCGAGCATTTATAATATGTTGTTTCGCCGCATTTTTTACTTGCTCCCGGCGTCACACACTCCTTTCCTTCACCATATTCGGTATAAACAAATCCCGCACTTGTACAAACAGATGCTTCCGCAGCCTTACATTTGCCGGCCCCATCTCCCGTGTATCCGTCATCACAATCTTGACATTTATACATTGACTTATCACCTGCTTGACAAGGTGTAGCGTATGTTTTGCAATGTTCTATGTTTTTCCCTTCCGACGGATAGCCTGAACACGTTGCCACCTTACATTGCACCATAATTTTTTTACCGGACCGACATTGCGGTTTGCTGCTGTCGGTTTCGTATCCCGTCGGACAAGTGGTATAAAATTCCGTGCCGCAATTATGTTCCACACATCTCACCATTTCTTGTTCACCGGACATACACGTATCACCCTCAACCTTATCGTATCCTTGACCGCATTCCGTATAATATCCGCCGCAGGTTTGCGCCGCACACTCTACATACCATTCATTACCGGACTTACATTTATTGCCTGTTTCGACATATCCGCCGGCACAACTTGTTGTATCATACGGACAAGCCGCCGGGGTAGAGCAAGTATCGCCCGTCCAGCCTTCTTCACAACTGTTAAGCTTATATTTATACCCTTCGCCCGATTGACACCGATCACAACTTTCGGCTTTTTCCGGACATTGTCCCAAATTATATCCGACACACGGATTTTCGGCACATTTAACATACGTTGTATCGCCGGATTTACAAGTTTGTCCTGTTTCATAAAATCCGACACCGCAATAGGTTTCGGAAAAACCGTCACACGATTTTTCCGTTGCGCAGTCATCGCCTTCCCAACCGTCTTGACAACCATAAGTTCTGTATTTTGCCTTGCCGTCGGTCATACATATTCCGCAGCTGCGTGCATTTGTCGGACATTTATCATACGGATACGGCGGATTGTTGCAATCCGATACGGCACATTCAACATACCGCTGATTGCCGTAATAGCAGTATGCTCCCGTTTCTTCATATCCGTCTGAACGGTCACAAAACGTGTCGCGGAATGTACAGCTTGCATCGGGTGTGCTGCAATCTTGTCCCGTCCAGCCTGTTTTGCAGCCGGTGATTTTATATCTGACGGTATTTTCACCGGATTGACACTTTTCACACTCACCTTTGGCATTTGCCGGACATACGGTCAGAGGAAAATCCGAACAATCATTCGGTTTGCACTCTTTATATATATCTTCGCCCGATTGACAGGCGGCACCGGTTTCGTAATACCCGTCCGCACACGTTACGGTATGGTACGGACAAGACACTTTCTGACATTCCTGATACAATGTGTCTGCTGATTGACAGGTTCTGCCGGTCGGTTCATAACCTGTTTCGCACGAGGTGGTCGTAAAACTGCATTCACGCGGTTTGCACTCGGTATATTTGATACCGGCGGACCAACAATAATTGCCGGTTTCAACATATCCGCCCGTACATTCCAAAGTATTATAGCCGCAAGTTACAGGGGTTGAACAGGTATCTCCTTCCCAACCGTCCTTACAGACGGAAACCTTATATTTCCAAACAGAATCGGATTTGCACGCGCTACATCTTTCCGCATTGACAGGACACGCCGTCAGGTCATGACCTTCACACGGTATTTCCTGACACTTGACCAGCAGTTTATCCCCTTCCCAACATTCATCGCCGGCCGATTCGTAACCATTGATACACAAATCTGCCCGAACATAATCACTCGGACAAGTTTCCTCCGTATTACAGCCATCTCCGGTCCAACCTTTTTTACATTTATTGCACCGGTATGTTGTTTTGTCGCCGCTCTGACACGATACAAACTCATCGCAATTACCGTCAGGCAACTGTTGTAACGGGTATTCGGAGCAATCTCTTTCAACACACATCAGCAACTTTTTGTTGCCTGACATACAGTAATCATTTTCTGCCGGAACATAACCTTTGCCGCAACTTTCGGAATATCCTTCGCAAGGATCTTCCGTTTCGCAGTCATCACCGACCCAGCCTTCCGCACATTGCGTACATTTTACTTTTTGCACAGGTTGCTGAGCTTCACGCGTAATACAAATATCATAAAGTAAGCACTTTTCCGGCACACCGCTCAATGTGTATTCCGAGCAATCCTTTATTTCGCACTCAACATAAAGTGTATCACCGGATTTACAGGTTTCTCCGGTCGGTACATATCCTTCCGATTCAATGCAAGAAGTTGTCTGATACGCACATTTAACCGGCGTATTGCAGTCTTCGCCTTTCCAACCCTCAGCGCACTTGTTGCATTTATATTTGTTGTTATCACCGTTGCGGCATATTTCCGATTCGTTTTCCGCGCAATGAGATATGTATTCTGCCGGAAAATCAAAACCTTCGCACGCTTTCGGTTCGCACTTGACGTATGTTTTATCGCCGGATTTACAGGTATCGGCAACTTCATAACCTTCGCCGCAAGTTTCATTGGTATAAGCGCAAATCTTTTCTCGCTCACACAAATTGCCCGTCCAACCGTCTTCACAGGCATCGCATCTATATGTTGTCACATCGCCGCTGCGGCAAGACTCCGGTATGGCACAATGCTCCGGCACAGATGTCAGAGTATATGCCATACAATCCTTTATTTTACATTCATAAAGCATTTGCCCGTCTTTACGGCAAGTTTTACCTGTTTCGACATAACCGAGAGGACAGCTGACCGCGTAGTTTTCGTCACACTCACCGCTCGACGACGAACCGCCGCCTCCGCCGCCTCCGCCACCGCCGGCAGCTGCGGCAATCCCCACACCGCCGGCAACAATGGCACCGGCAACAAGCCAACCGGTTGTACTCATACCGCCGGAACTTATACCGGTCGATGCACCGGAACGCCCGTAACTTGCCGCATACGAACAGCGAGGATTCGGATTTGCACCATATTGCAACAAAGTGTGATATGCACGTGAATTTCCGTCCGCCAATGCCATACAAACAGCCGTATTTCCTGACGAATCTTCCGCATCAATGGCGGAACCGAGATATTTCAGAGCCGTATAATTTCCGCTTTTGGCATAGCCGTAAACACTCCGAGCGTCGGCATACCGAGCCGATGCTGTGCCGCAAATCATTCCCGTTGCCAAAATCATCGTAAATAAGCCAACGGTTTTTATTTTATTCCATAAACCATACGTCATCCGAATACTCCAAAACAATACGGAAAACATTTTTCCATACTTATATCTATCGGCATCTTATTCTGATTTACGCAAAAAGAGCAATTATTTTTTAGTATTATTCAACAACTAATTAGATATAAAATCTGTGTTTATTGTTTAACTTCCGCAGTTAATTTATCGACAAACGTCGGAAGCGTTGTACCTGCCGGTCCGTATATATGCGCATCAAACATCATATTGTTTGAAGTTTTTTCCATATTAAATTCGTATGTATCAGCACCGAACATTTTAGCTATCTGCACAAAGCCGGCAGCCGGATAAACCACGCCGGACGTACCGACCGACAGAAATAAATCACAACTGCGCAACAATCGGTCAACATCATTCATACACAGCAAATCTTCGCCGAAAAACACAATATTCGGTTTAAGCATTGCCGTCACACCGCATTTTTCACACGTGTCTTCCGAACTGAACGCGCCCCAGCTTTCAAAAACGTGTCCGCAATTTAAGCACACCATCTGGTTGATTTGTCCGTGAATATGATACACATTTTTATTTCCGGCTTTTTCGTGTAATGTATCAACATTTTGCGTCACCACACTGATTTGCGCCGGATATTTTTCCTGCAGTGTCGTAATCGCCTTATGCGCCGCATTCGGCTGAGCCGCAAACAATTCGGGACGCATTTCGTTATAAAATTCGTGCACATAGTCCGGATTGCGGATAAATGCCTCTATGGTTGCCACATCTTCCACTCGGTGCTTATTCCACAATCCGTCTTCGCTGCGAAAAGTGGAAAGTCCGGATTCTGCCGAAATACCGGCACCGGTTAAAATAACAATATTCTTATATTGACGCGTCATTGCAAATTTCCTCAAACAATTCACGATTAGATGTATGTTTCCATTCGGCATTTTCCATATTGGTAATATATTCGTTGCGATAAGTATACAAATTATCAAGCATCGGCATCAATGTTTCCGCAATTTTATCATCTTCCGCCACTTCGGCAAATCCCTGTTTTTGAAATGATTTGGCATTAAGAGATTGCTCACCGCGGCTCGAAGTTGAAGGCAACGGCACCAACAGCATCGGCTTATTCTGACTGAGCAATTCAAAAATCGCATTTGAACCCGAACGTGATACCACCGCATCGGACAACGCCATCAAATCTTTAAATTCCTTATCGACAAATTCAAACGGTGCATACCCTTCACACCGAGCCAAACTCGTTTGCCCTTTGCCGCAAATATGGATAATTTGATATTTTTCGAGCAAAGCTTCCAAATTTTTAATCACCGCATTGTTGATGCTTTTGGCACCGAGTGATCCGCCGACAAACATCACCACCGGTTTATCCGTCTTAAAATTGCACAAATCACGCGCTTTTTCAACATCACCGTTATTTAATCTGTCGGTCAATACCGGTCCCACATAACGCACTTTTCTTTTATCATTCACATAATCGACCGTATCGGCAAAAGTCGTAAAAAAGGTACTGACAAACGGCAACGACATTTTGTTTGCCAGCCCGGGTGTCACATCGGATTCGTGCATATAAATCTTCCGCTTGCCGTTAAGCCAACCGCCGAGCACCACCGGAAACGAAACAAATCCGCCCTTAGAAAAAATAACATCCGGTTTTTCTTTGCGGATAATGTTCCACGCTTGCAAAACACCGAGCGGCACCCGCATCGCGTCCTTAAAATTCTCCCACGAAAAATAACGCCGCAATTTACCGGTCGCAATAGCATAATATCTGACATCGGGAAATTTCTTAATCAGCTCATTTTCGATTCCCGTTTTTGAACCGATATAAACAACTTCCCAACCTGCTTGCAAAAACAAAGGAATCAGCCCCAAATTCAACGTAACGTGTCCGCCCGAACCGCCGCCGGTAAATAAAATTTTTTTCATTCTGCCCTCCTTTGTTACATATTTTGTATATCGTAAATTCGCAATCGTAAATATTCCGTGTAAAAATGTATAATTATCATAGATTTTTTACTGCAAACGATTTATATTATCAGTTATAAACTTTGAAAAACAAAAAGGATAAAAAAAATGAATAAAGTACAAAGTGATTTTTTGAATGATATTAAAGAAAAAAAAGTTGCCGTTACCGTATTTTTGATTAACGGTGTCAAGTTGCAAGGCATTATCACGGCGCAAGACGAAGAAAGCTTGCTGCTCAGACGCGACGGTCACACACAACTTGTTTATAAACACGCCGTTTCGACCATTATGCCGAGTGTTGCCGTGGATATTGCGGAAGAAGAGTGATAGAATATAATCAAAACACCAAAATCAAAGCGTGCGTCATTTGTCCGATTGTTTCGGGCAAAGAGCAGAGTTTGTCTGCCGAAAGCCGATTGGAAGAAGCTAACGGACTGGCCCTTGCCATCAATCTCGATATTGTACACAGTGAAATTGTCCGCCTCAAAGAATTGAAACCGGCTATGTATTTCAGTCGCGGTTTTACCGAGCGCTTGCGCCCGATTATCGAAGAAAACGCTATTGAATTGATGGTGGTCGATACGCTCCTTAGCCCGATACAGCAACGCAATCTGGAACGCGAGCTCAAACTCAAGGTGATTGACCGCACGGCACTTATTCTGGAAATTTTCGGTGAGCGCGCCCAAACCAAAGAAGGTGCACTGCAAGTTGAATTGGCGCATCTGACTTATCAGCGCTCGCGTTTGGTACGCAGTTGGACACACCTTGAGCGGCAACGCGGCGGTGCCGGTTTTTTGGGCGGACCGGGAGAAACACAAATCGAGCTTGACCGCCGTATTATCGATGACAAAATCGTGCGCATCAAAAAAGATTTGGAAAAGGTACGCCAAACCCGCGACATTCAACGCGGCGCCCGCCGCAAAGTTCCGTACCCGATTGTGGCGCTTGTCGGCTATACCAATGCCGGCAAATCCACATTATTCAACCGCCTGACACAAAGCAACGTAATGGCGGCAGATATGCTTTTTGCCACACTCGACCCGACAATGCGCAAAATCAAACTGCCCGGCGGAATGGAAGTTATTTTATCCGATACCGTCGGTTTTATCTCCGATTTGCCGCACGAATTGGTAATGGCTTTCCGCGCCACCTTGGAAGAAGTTTTGAATGCCGATATTATCCTGCACGTCCGTGATATTTCCAATCCGGATACAAACGCCCAACGCAATGACGTACTGCAAGTTTTGGAAAGTCTGGGCTTAAAAGAAGTAAAATATGCCGACAATTATATTGAAGTGCTCAACAAAGCCGATTTGCTTGAAAGTTCCGAACATACAAGCTGGCAAAACAAAGCTAAAGACAACAATTCCGCCGTTTTGACTTCGGCATATTCCGGCGAAGGCTGTAATCGCTTATTGTACCTGATTGAACAAAAACTGACCGATTCGCATTTGCATTGTGTGATAAGCTTTCCGGTTACAGACGGCAAAACCGCCGCGTGGCTTCATCAAAACAGCAAAATCCAAAAGCTTGAAAATGATGAAAAACTGAATACTTATACCGTGGCCATCAGACCGGACGATTTAGCGCGGCTCGGAAAAATGGCGGAACATAATCACGAGATAAGTATAAGGAAATAACAAATGAAAAAATTACTGTATTGTTTGACCGGACTGTTCATAATCGCCGGTTGTCAAAACATCGGCTATTCTTCGGCGGTCTATAATCAGAAATTAAGCAAATGGATGGGAAAAAGCGCCGCAGAACTTTATTCCGATTGGGGTTCTCCGGACCAAATTTTTCCGATTGATGCTTCAACGGTTCAAGTCAGTTATTATTCATCGGAAAGTCAGCCGATTGACAACGATTTTCAACCGTATGAAAGCGAGATTGCCTACGATGCAATGGAACAATCCGATTTCGGCTTACCGACCGCACCGCCATTGTTTTATTGCAAAACCTCATTTACGATAAGTAACGGCATCATCACCGATTATACTTTTAACGGCGACGATTGTTATTAGAGATTTCGGACTGTTTTATATACTGTATTCTTTGAACCCAAAAAAAGATTCGGTCATTCTGAGGCAAAGCCGAAGGAGTCAAAGACAGCCCTGAACAATCCCCACAGAAAAAGACGGTCATTATGAAGGCTTTATGCCCGAAGAATCTCCCACCATACAGTGTACTGTCGTGTAAAGGTAAAGTCATACCTTGCACGGCACGGCGTGTCCGTCTTGCTACGCTTCGCTTGCTTCAGTCACTCGTTCACTAAATTCGCCTTCACTTTCGTTTTGGCTCATTAAGTGTCCTTCGCCTGTCGTCCAAACACAACATTTTGAGGTTGTTTTTGTTCCTCCGGCATTAAGGTATCTGACCTTTGCGAAGCGCAGATTCTTCCGGCACATACTTTAAACAAAGGCTGACTTGATAAGAATCAGAAGACCCTTAAACGATTTTTGATTAAGCAAAAAATCGTGGGGTGACTTTATTTTTTTCGCCCGAGGTCGCACAGCGAGAGAGGAGATTGTCACGTCGTGTTTTAAGCACTCCTCACAATGCCTGTCTTTTTTTTGAGGTTATAATGCCCAAGATTGCACAGCGATGCGGGAGATTCTTCACTACACTGACGTTTCGTTCTGAATGACGTATCCTTTTTTTGAGCATTTTCCAACAATTACTTTTCCGGTCCGTCTTTTTGCGTTTGCCGTGCTTGCCACGCCGCGAATCTTGCTTTTATATCTGCCACAGCCTTATCTTCTCTTTCGGCACGTTCCTGACTTTTTTGCAACCGGAGTTTATATATTTTCACTTCATTCTGATATACTGAACTTTCATTAAGTTTTCCAGCCGTAAACTCATCGTGTGAAATCCTATACTTTTGTTCCAGTGTATCATCGCAATTTATTGCTCTTTCTGCTTGCATTATCGGCAAATGAAGTAATGATTTAAGCCGATTACCATCGCACCAAAACTCTCCGCCGACTTTTTGCGGCGCACCTTCCAACGTGGTTAGCTGATTCCTAAAACAAAAAAAACCACCGCCGACTTCTCTCGGCGCTCCTTTTAATGTGGTCAATTCATTCGCGCCGCACCAAAAATGTCCGCCGACTTTTTCCGGTGCGCCTTCTAATGAAATCAATTTATTATCCGTGCATAAAAAATCTTCACCTATTTTTTGCGGAGCACCTTCCAATGTTGTCAACTGATTATCACGGCAATCAAAACCTCCGCCGACTTCTTTCGGTGCACCTTCCAACGTGGTCAGGTGATTGTTATGACAGCAAAAACCGCTGCCGACCTTTTGCGGCGCGCCTTTTAATGTGGTCAATTGATTGTTACCGCAATCAAAATATCCGCCGACTTCCTGCGGTGCACCTTTTAATGTGGTCAATTCATTCACACCGCACGAAAAATCACCGCCGACTTCTCTCGGCGCTCCTTTTAATGTGGTCAATTTATTTTTAGAACAAGTAAAATTTCCGCCGACTTCTTTCGGTGCACCTTCCAATGTGGTCAACTGATTATTAGAACAATAAAACTCTCCGCCGACTTCTCTCGGTGCACCTTCCAACGTGGTCAGGTAATTGTTATGACAGTAAAAACCGCTGCCGACCTTTTGCGGCGCGCCTTCTAATGTGGTCAATTGATTCTTATAGCACTTAAAATCTCCGCCGACTTCTTTCGGTGCACCTTCCAATGTGGTCAGGTGATTGTTAAAACAATTAAAATCTCCGCCGACTTCTTTCGGTGCGCCTTCCAATGTGGCTAACTGATTATTAGAACAAGTAAAATCTCCGCCGACTTCTTTCGGTGCACCTTCCAATGTGGTCAGGTGATTGTTATGACAGTAAAAACCGCTGCCGACTTCTTTCGGTGCGCCTTCCAATGTGGCTAACTGATTATTAGAACAAGTAAAATCTCCGCCGACTTCCTGCGGTGCACCTTTTAATGTGGTCAGGTGATTACCGGAACAATTAAAACTACCTTCAATAACCACCTCAGATAAATCCGGCAATTCGGTTAAACCTTTGTTACTCAAATCCAAATCACCTTTAATCACAAAGCCTTTCGGCATATCGTAGAGGTTATATTTTACACCGTCTTGCTCAAATTCCAGATATTTCTCAGCCATAGTTTACTCCTTTTAAGACAAAGTATCGTAAATTGTCCATTATGTCAAGAAAATTATGTTTCTTACACAAAAGAACGCCGAAAATATCGGCGTCCTTTAATTATATCACAAAATAACCGTTCTGTTGAAGCAGATTATTTCCGACGTAAAAATGACGGGAAATCCAAATCATCACCGGACAAATCCAAATTGTCCGTACCGGTTCTGCTTTCAATTTCGGGTTTATTCTCTGCAACCGGTTCTTCGTGATTACGTCTGCGGAAACCTAAAACCTTATCCATAAAGCTCAGACGGCTTTCTTCTTCCGGTTCCAATGTAGGTAACTCCTCAACCGCCGGTTCTTCCGGCTGAATATCTTTAAAAATGCTTGTATCCGTATTATTGAATAAAATCGGTTCATCAACGGTTGAAGTCAGATTTTCCAAAGATGTATTGCTTGAAAAGAAATCATCATTCGGCGCCGCGGAATTGAACTCCAAGTCTGCCTTTTCGCTTTCTTCTTCTTTGCTGTCATTATTCATAATAGCATTAAACAAAGCCGATGCTTGCGGCATTTCCGGCATTTCGCCGGACTTGTCCAACGATGCGAAATCGTTATCCAAAGAAGTATCCGCAACGGCATCTTGTGCTTGCAATTCTTCAACTTCTTCCGGTTCTTCCGTCACCAGAGACTCCGGCAATTGGTACGCCTCCGGTTCAGGATCAAGCGACACGCTTGCAACTGCCGAAAAATCGGCAGCCGGCGCACTGACAGTCGGCACAAAAGAATTATCATCATAACTTTGGTCAATCAAAGACGGTTCCGGTGTTGCTATCTTTTGTTCATATACGTGTTGTAAACCATCGTTAATTCCGGTCACAACAATAGATACACGGATTTTACCCGAAAGTGCGTCATCATAGCTCGAACCGAAGATAATGTTTGCATCATCACCGACTTCTTCTTTAATAATATTGGCCGCCTCGTCCAATTCCGGCAACGTAATATCCTGACTGCCGGTAATATTGATTAAGACGCCTTTTGCACCCTGCAACGAGCAATCGTCCAAAAGCGGATTGGAAAGAGCCTGATGCGCAGCTTCTCTGGCACGTCCCTTGCCTTCTGCCTCACCGGTTCCCATAATAGCCTTACCTTTATCTTCCATAATATTTTTAACATCGGCAAAATCAAGGTTAATCAACCCCGGCATCATCATCAAATCCGTAATTGAGCGAACACCGGAATACAAAACATTGTCCGCCATTTTAAATGCTTCTGAAAGCGTTGTATTTTCATTGGCGATATTAAACAAATTCTGGTTAGGAATAACAATGATACTGTCAACTTCTTTAATAAAGTTTTCCAGCGACTTTGTGGCAATTTCCATACGTTTTTTACCCTCAAAACTGAACGGCTTTGTCACCACACCGACGGTCAGAATACCTTTTTCTTTGGCAATATGAGCCACAACCGGAGCAGCACCGGAACCCGTACCGCCGCCCATACCGGCTGTAATAAACACCATATTGACTCCGTCCAAAGCTTCGGCAATTTTTTCCTTCGCTTCTTCGGCTGCCATCTGTCCGATTTCCGGTCTGGCACCGGCTCCCAATCCTTGTGTAATTTCCAAACCCAGCTGAATCTTTTTGGTGGCGGAAGAATGAGCCAATGCCTGTGCATCGGTATTAGCCACAATAAAATCGACTCCTTCCAGATTTTGCGCAATCATATTATTGACGGCATTACCGCCGCCCCCGCCGACACCGATAACGGCAATGCGAGGTTTTAAGTAAGAAACCGCAGTATCTGCTACTCCTAAATTTATTGACATTGTTTCATTCTCCTTCAAATTGACACTGTATGTTAGTGCAAATTTATCGCAAATAAATTAAGTTTTGGTTACCAATTTTAAGAATTTTGCTTAATCCAATTAAATATTTTCGAGAATCTGCCGCCTTCACCGACCGGATGGTTAACCACGCGTTTCGGTTTACGTTCAATATTATTGGTGGCAAACAAAAGCATTCCGAGTGCCGTCGAAAAAATCGGATTATTATTGAGTTTATCCGGCACGCCTTGAATATTGCGCGGACCGCCCAAACGAATCTGTTTATCCAAAACAAGCTTTGCCACTTCGCGAATTCCGACCAACTGACTGCAGCCGCCGGTCAGCACAACACGATGATTTTGCATATTATGCAATCCGTGTGCATCAAGTTTATGCGCCACCAACTCAAACATTTCTTCAACACGCGGCGCAATAATGCGATTTAAATCCGAACGTTTCATTTGTTTGATTGAACTGTCGTCTTCTTCACCAAGCGGATAGACATTGATTGTTTCTCGATCGTCATATCCGACTTTGAATGCACAGCCGCTTCTGATTTTCAAATCCTCGGCGTGCGCAAAAGATGTCGTCAGACCGTGTGTAATATCGCGCGTGATATTGATTCCGCCGACAGGTATGGTTGAAAAAGCAACCGGAAATCCCCCCTTAAATGTTGCGATACTTGTTGTACCTCCGCCGATATCGACAATTGTTGCACCGTATTCGCGCTCATCTTCCACCAAACAGGCAATACCGGAAGCATACGCCGTCAGCACTTTTGTATCTATTTGCAAACGTGCCGCATCTACAACCGAAGCCAAATTCCGATACACCAAACTCGGATACATTCCGAGCAAAATATTTACCGAAAGTTCTTCGCCGTAAATATCGCGCGGATCTTTAACATCTTCACCGCCGTCGATTTTATAATTTGTCAGCATACAATGAATAAGCTCGTTGTTGCCGACATTGATTTTTGTCAGCCCTTTTTCCATCAGCTTATTCAAATCCGCCTCACCAATCGGTCGGTTGCGTTTAAGCGGAATCGATGCCGTGCGGTTATAGGCCGAAGTTTTATCTCCCGACACATTTAAAATCACATTGTTAATACGTTCGTTGGCGCGCTGCTCCGCCGCCTCCACGGCATTGCATACGGAATACGTTGCCTGATTGATATCCGTAATCACACCGTTTTTGATTCCGTTTGACGCATTATAGCCGTAGCCGGCTATTTCTATTTTTTTATCTTTGTTAACGTGTGCAATAATGCAACATACTTTTGATGAGCCGATATCCAAAGCGGCAATTGTCGGATGATTCAATTTAACACCTCTGTTATATAATTAAGCGCTTAACGGTTTTCGTCCGAAACGTCCAGACGGACAATAACCTTATTTTTCAATCTTAAATCAATGAAAGTTAATTTACGTTTAAGAATACCGCGTGTTTTATCTAATTTTACCAATTTTTTCCAAGCGGCGGCAAAATCTTCTTCCGGCATTTTAACCGTAATTCCTTTTTCCACATCATCAAAAATCAGATTCCACCGGCGGTTTGAAATAAAATTAGCTGCTTTCAGCCGCGCAAACAATTCTTTATCCTGCTCAACCACTTTCAGAAGCGTATTAAAATGTGCCGGCGCCCCGTCTCCTATAATTTGCAGCAAATTATGTTCCGGTACATACTCGGTTTCGATAATTTCTCCATCTTCATCAATCGGATAAAATTCATTTTTGTATTGCCATATTGACTTAACCTTTTTTTCGGCAATACTGATATGAACGGCATTCGGAAAATAACGACGCGTAACCACGGCTTTTTTAACCCACGGCAAAGCCTGAATTTCAGCGCATATTTCTTTTAAATCTATTTCCAAAATATTATCGCCGCGTTTTAATCCGCTTGCCGCAAGAACTTCCGCGGCAGACGTTTTTTCCGCTCCTTCAAGTGTTACATCTTCCAATCCCCAGCCGGCAGTTGCCGTTTTGCTGTAAATTTCCGACATCAGCGAATCAATCTGTTTGCCGACCAAATTATGCCGCACGGTAATCACCCCGAGTGTCAGTGCCCAAATAACGCCGAGCAACAGCAAATTGCCGAGTAAACGATACGGCCAAACCACGGTTTCATATATTTTATTATCCGCAACCACCTTTATTGCTCCCGTCCGACGATTTTCACTTCCGTTTCCAAATCAATACCGCTTTTTTGCTTTACGGCTTGTTGAACGGCTCGACACAAATTTTCGACATCTGACGCACTTGTTCCCTCATTATGTAAGAAATTGCAATGTACCGCCGACATTTTCGCCTTTCCGAAAACAAACGTATCTCCGCCGGCTTCTTTAATCAGCTTCCAAGCCGCCGTACCCTCGGGATTTTTAAAAGTCGAACCTGCGGTTTTTATGCCTTGCGGCTGATGCGCTCGACGATATTCTTCATTTTGCGCGATTTGCGCACGCACAACATCAACATCACGCTTTTCAAAGCTCAGACACACTTCAAGTACAATCCAATCTGCCGGAAAATCACTGTAACGATATGCAAAATGAAAATCCTCGTTTGCAACTTCAAACACCCGACCGTTTCCGTCAATTACGCGCGCTGAAACCAAAACTTTGCTCATATCCGAACCGAAACAACCGGCATTTGAACGCATTGCACCGCCGAGCGTTCCCGGAATCGAACATAAAAATTCCAAACCGCCGAGTCCGTTTGCCGACACAATGTTTTTAAGCGCAAAATTAGAACAACCTGCGCCGCAATAAAGCCTGCTTCCGTCGATTTGACATTGTGCAAAGTTTTTATCCGACAATTTAATCACCACACCGGCAATACCGCTGTCACGCACCAACAAATTCGATCCGCCGCCGATAACAAAAACATCTGTTTGCGGATTTTTTTGACGTATAAATTCCTGTAAATCCGCCTCATCTGCCGGCATAAACATTACATCTGCCGGACCGCCGACATTCAACCACGTATGGCGGCTCAACGGCTCTTTTAATTTATACGTGCCGCGTACTTGCGGTAATGCAGTTATATCAGCCGTCATAATATCACCCCATATCTTTATCTTCAGACGCCACATTTTGCCGCGTTATGGCAAGCAACATTCCGATTTCTATCGCACTTGCCAATAATGACGAACCGCCGTACGAAATAAACGGCAAAGTCATACCTTTGGTCGGGATAAGATGCAACGACGATCCCATATTGACAAATGCCTGAAATCCGATTGATGCCGCCAAACCGACCTCGGCATACATTACAAACAAATTACTTTCTTTCAGCGAAATCTTCAGTGTGCGAATAACGATAACGGCAAACAATGCAATAATAATCAAACACAGCCACAAACCGTACTCCTCGCCGGCAACCGCAAACACAAAATCGGTATGCGCATCAGGAATATTAAGCTTAACCGTCCCCTCTCCCGGCCCTTTACCGACGAGATTTCCGTTTTGGAATGCCTGCATTGCTTTATTGATTTGGTAACTCGTCTCATCACTGCCGTATAAAAATTGATCCACACGTGCGTGAAAGTGCGGATAAACAAAATAAAGCAAAACCATACCGGCCAAACCGCCTATAACACCGAACACAACAATAAACATCGGCAATCCGGCCAAAAAAAGCTGCAAACCGAAAACCGCCGTTGTCAAAATCGTCATACCGATATCCGGCTGCAGCAGCAACAAACCGGCAACACATACATAAAGAAAAATAGAAATCCACATTCCCGGAAAATAATCATATTTCTTACCGCAATCCAAGAGCCAAGCCGTCACAATTATAAAAATCGGTTTCATAAACTCGGACGCCTGCATTGAAAAACCGAACAAACTAATCCAGCGTTTGGCTCCTTTTGTTTCAAACCCCAAAAACATCGTCAATACCAGTAATGCCCCGACCACAACAAAGCCGGCAAGCGAAATCTGCCGTATGGTACGTAATTTCAGCATTGAAAGCGCAAAAATCAACACAACCGATGCCAAAGCATAACATACCTGTTTTTTAACAAACCAAAAATCCTCAACATGGATTGTTCGCGCCACTGCCGGACTTGCCGTAATATCCAGAATGATTCCGATAGTCAGCAAAGCCAGCGACACAAACAGAATCACTTTATCAATGGTCCATAACCATTTTGAAAAAGCAGTATGACTCCGACGCGAAAAATTCACCATAGCATTTACTCCGTTTCTATTTTATAAAAACACCAGTGTACCGACCAGCGCCAATATCAATGCCGCTCCCCAAAAGCTGAAGACAACTTTCTTTTCGCTCCAACCGAGCTGTTCAAAATGATGATGTATCGGCGCCATTTTGAAAAAGCGTCTGCCCGTTTTTTTGAAATAGGCCACCTGAATAATTACCGATACGGTTTCCATAACAAAGACACCGCCGACAATCGCCAACAATATTTCACTTTTCGTCATCACGGCAACGGCACCGAGCATTGCCCCCAATGCAAGTGATCCCGTATCTCCCATAAACACGCGCGCTTTCGGCTTATTGAAATACAAAAAACCCAAACACGCGCCGACAAGTGCGGCACACACAACGGCAATTTCCGAACAACGCGGGATGTAAAGCATATTAAAATCAACAGCATCTGCCAAACCGCTGTAATAAGCCACTGCCATAAAAAACGTAAAAGCAACAATCAATAAACCGGACGCCAAACCGTCCAACCCGTCACTTAAATTAACCCCGTTTGATGCTCCCGACATCACAATCACCGCAAACGGCACGTACAGCCACGACAGATTGATAAACCAATCCGCAATATACGGGATATTCAGCACCGTATTTATTCCGCGCGGAGTCGCCGCCGTAATAATACTTGCCGCCACTGCCGCCGTCAAAAATTGAATAAACAGTTTCATCCCTGCCGTCATTGCATTTGAGCTTTGGCGTTTGACTTTCCAATAATCATCAACAAAGCCGGTTGCACCATACACAATCAAGACCAACAAACTCACCCAAACAAAGTGATATGAAATGTTTGCAAACAATAAAATCGCAAAAATCGCCGTTCCCAAAATCAGCAATCCGCCCATTGTCGGTGTTCCTTTTTTGGTCTGTAAATGGCTCTGCGGACCGTCTTCACGAATCGGCTGTCCCTGTTTTTGCCAACTATGCAAATATTCAATCAGCGGACCACCGCAGACCAAACTCAATACCAATGCTGTCACAAACGCAAAAAGCATACGAATTTCAACGGATAATCCGATATTTATCAGTGCAAACATATTGTAATCTCCCATATATTTTTTCGGATTGTAATACAAATATCTAAAATAAATCTTAAAAACACACATTATTATGTTTAAAATTTACGAGAATTTTACTATTATAAAAATATCTTTAATGTCAAGAGAGGTGAAACGACTATGAAGAAGATATTTTTATTGCTTGCCGGTGTACTATTGTTTTCCGTATCGTCAAACAATGTGTATGCACAAGCCGAAGATGATGCCACATTCGGTTTGGATAATGATGACTTTCTGGCTGAAAATACCGGCCTTCCGACCAAACAAACCGAAGCGGAAGCCAAAGCCGTTTTTTCGGAATTTTTGAATCGTTTTGTAACTGCGGCAACCGCGCGCCCGATTTTAAATGCCGAAAAAGTTTTCTGTTATATAGTTGATTATGCTCCGAGAGACAGTGAAGGATATACGGTCAACGGCTTGGCGGTCAACGGATATTGCGGAGAACTTTCGAATGACGGACGTACTTTAATCAAAGATGCTCTTCTGAACAACACACTTGCCTTTTCCAAAAGCAAAGCGGATTGCAAAATCAGTCCTAAAATTCTCTTGCGATATGTTCACGGTATAGACCATACCGATATTTTATTGTCGTCACCGTGCCAATCTTTAACATTCTTTCACGGTACGGATATTACTTCGGTTAACGCCGCACCAGGGGCAAAAATCGTTGACCAAATCGTCACGGCATACGCCTCGCTGAAAGAAGATTTTTTATCGCCGGCAATGCTTGGGCAAATGGTCGGCAACGGTATCCCGCAAACACAGGCGCAAAAAGAAATTATACGTAAACAGGCTCCGACCGAAGCACCGCGCAAAAAATGGAGTGCCGAACCGACTGTTCAATCACAGGAAAACACAACTCAGCCGGAAACGGCACAACAACCGGCAAAATCCGGTTGGAACAAGTTGAAATAGTCTGCACTGAAAACTTGATTAAAAAAACGACATCACCTATATCATTGATGCCGTTTTTTTAGATAAAGCCGCAAAAAATCCTGTTGATTATTTGTTTTATACTTGCCTTCCGTTATAAAACCGATTATCTTAAGGCATATTTAACAATTCGGGACAGGCAAAGTGAAAAAAACTTCTGTAATTAAAGCAGCTATGATGTATGCTGAAGCAATGTATGACAGTACAATAAAAACGGAAAATGTCGAGACATTGTATGATAATGCGCGTACCCTGAAAGCAGCGATTGAAAGCGGTATGAATGAATTAAACAAACTTAATAATCCGCTATGGAAGTATGAAAAAAAAGCACAAATTCTGGAATATCTGGCACAGCAATTACCTTTATGCAAAAATATGCTAAACACACTCAAAATATTAGCAAAAAACAACGAATTAAATATTCTTCCTCAAGTATTGAATCAATTTATCCTGTTGTATCAGGATAAACATTATATTGCCGAAGTTGAGGTTACAACCGTTATGCCGCTCAACGCCTTACAGGAAGACTTGCTTAAAACAAAATTGGCGGCAATATTTCATAAAGAGATACTTTTACATTACATTATCAATCCGCAGATTATCGGCGGTTTGGTTATAAAATACGGTACTAATTTTATTGATAATTCCGTAAAGCACAAACTTGATGCTTTGGAACAGCTTATGAAAGGGACAAAATAGATGTCTGTACAAGCAGATGAAATTTCATCGATTTTAAAAGAAAAAATTGCAGATTTCGACTTATCGTCGGATATGACGGAAGTCGGCCGCGTATTGTCCGTTGGTGACGGTATTGCACGTGTTTACGGTTTGGATAAAGTCCAGCTTAACGAAATGGTCGAATTTTCAAACGGCACCAAAGGTATGGCGCTTAATTTGGAAGAAGACAGCGTCAGTGTCGTACTGTTCGGTTCCGATGAAGATATTAATGAAGGCGATATCGTCAAGCGCACAGATCAAATCGTAAGCGTACCGGTCGGCAAAGGTTTGCTCGGTCGTGTGGTTGATGCGCTGGGTAACCCGATTGACGGTATGGGCGAAATAACGGCAGAAAAATACAGCACCGCAGAAATAAAAGCACCGGGTATTATCCCGAGGAAAGGTGTGCATGAGCCGGTACAGACAGGCTTAAAGGTTATCGATTCGCTGATTCCGATAGGTCGCGGTCAACGTGAGTTGATTATCGGTGACCGCCAAACCGGTAAGACCTCCATCATCATTGACACGATTATCAATCAAAAGCGCACCAATGATGCCGCCAAGAGCGATAATGAAAAACTGTTTTGCATTTACGTTGCCATAGGTCAAAAACGCTCCTCGGTTGCTCAAGTGGTCAAAACACTGCGTGACTACGGCGCAATGGACTATACGATTGTGGTGGCGGCAACTGCTTCCGAAGCAGCACCATTGCAATTTTTAGCGCCTTATGCAGGTACGGCAATGGGTGAATATTTCCGCGACAACGGTATGCACGCTGTCATCTTTTATGATGACCTCTCAAAGCAAGCGGTCGCCTATCGTCAGATGTCGTTGCTGATTCGCCGTCCGCCTGGGCGTGAAGCATATCCCGGCGATGTATTCTATTTGCACTCACGTTTGCTTGAGCGTGCGGCAAAAATGAATCCGAATTACGGCTCCGGTTCACTCACGGCAATGCCGGTGATTGAAACACAGGCCGGTGACGTTTCCGCCTATATTCCGACCAACGTTATTTCAATTACGGACGGTCAGATTTTCTTGGAAACAGCCCTGTTTTATCAAGGCATCCGTCCGGCGGTAAATGTAGGTATTTCCGTTTCGCGTGTGGGTTCTGCGGCACAAATTAAGGCAATGAAACAAGTTTCCGGTTCTATGAAATTGGATTTGGCGCAATATCGGGAAATGGCGGCATTTGCACAATTTTCTTCAGATTTGGATAAATCAACACGCGCCTTACTTGACAAAGGTTCAAAATTGACCGAACTCTTAAAACAGCCGGTACATCAACCGATGGCAACCGAAGAAGAAGTGGTCTCGATTTTTGCCGGCGTTCGTGGATATTTAACCAAAGTCAAAGTCGAAAATGTCAAAGAATTTGAGAAAGCGGCTTTGGATTATATGCACGAAACACATCCGGAATATTTGGAAGAAATTGTTGAAAAACACGTTATTTCACCGGAATTGGAAACAAAGTTGGCAGAGTTCTATACAAACTTTACCGAAAAGTATTTGAAATCAACGGAGAAGGCAGCATAAATGGCCGGATTAAAAGAATTACGCACCAGAATTGAAGCCATTAAGTCGACGCAAAAAATTACGTCGGCAATGAAAATGGTGGCCGCCTCGCGTTTACGACGCGTGCAAATTCTGGTGGATAAAAACCAAGGCTATTCGCAAAACCTGCGGCATTCCGCCTTGCGCGTGATGACCGAAATTGAAAACGAAGAAAAAGCAAAAGGCATTAAATATATCCGTCCGCTGATGTTGCGTACGGCACAAAATCCGCAACATTATAAACTTTGCGTTATCTCGTCCGACCGCGGCTTGTGCGGCGCATATAACAGCAACATTGCAAAAAAAGCAACACAGCGAATTCGCGAATTATTACAACAAAACAAAAATATCAGCGTAGAATGTATCGGCAAAAAGGCATACGATACATTAAAACGTACTTTTGCCGGCAGTAATATTCGGCTGACCCTTAGCGGCGAAAAACTTAAAACATTGAGCTATACCGAACAGGCAAAGACCGTCGTTATGGATATTTTACGACAATTTCAAGCTAAAGAATTTGACGTCTGCGAATTTGTGTTTGCCCGTTTTTCTTCTGCCATCAGCAGAACTTTTGTCTGCGAGCAGGTATGCCCGATGGATTTGAATACCGAGCATCTTGATGAAGAAGAATTGCAGCTGATTAACCGCTCCGGTCAGGCATTTTATGAATATCTGCCGGATAAACTGACGGTTTTGGAAAATATTTTGCCGATTCTGTTTGATGATGACATTTTCAAAATCATCGTCAATTCGGCTGCCTCCGAGCACGGTGCACGTATGACTTCAATGGATAGCGCTACCCGCAATGCAAAAAATATGATCAGTGATTTGACACTGAAATACAACAGTTTACGACAATCGGCAATCACGACCGAGCTGATAGAAATTATCGCCGGTGCCGAAGCGATTTAAGAGATAGGAGAAAGTGATGACTAACGAAACAAACAAAAATACAACCGGTCGCATACATCAGGTATTGGGCGCGGTTGTTGATGTTAAATTTGAAGATGAAAGCGATTTGCCGAATATTCTGACCGCGTTGGAATGTGATAATCACGGACGCAAACTTGTGTTGGAAGTCGAGCAGCACTTAGGCGGCGGAGTCGTGCGCTGTATTGCACTGGATTCAACCGATGGTTTGGTGCGCGGACTTGAGGTTATCAATACCGGCGAGCCGATTAAAGTTCCGGTCGGACCGGAATTACTCGGCCGTATTGTGAATGTTTTGGGTGAACCGGTTGATGAACGCGGTCCGATTAAATCACAGAACTTTTCCCCTATTCACCGTGATGCGCCGGCATTTACCGACCAATCGACCAAAGAAGAAATTTTGGTTACCGGTATTAAAGTTATCGACTTGTTGGAACCATACAGCAAAGGTGGAAAAATCGGTCTGTTCGGCGGTGCCGGTGTGGGTAAAACCGTATTGATTATGGAACTGATTAACAATATCGCCAAAGGGCACGGCGGTTACTCGGTATTTACCGGTGTGGGTGAACGTACGCGTGAAGGCAACGACTTGTATCACGAAATGATTGAGTCCGGCGTTATTGATTTGGAGGGTGATAAATCCAAGACTGTACTGGTTTACGGACAAATGAATGAACCGCCGGGAGCACGTGCACGTGTGGCTTTGACCGGTTTAACCGAAGCCGAATATTTCCGCGATCAGGAACATCAGGACGTATTGCTGTTTATTGATAACATCTTCCGCTTTACGCAAGCCGGTTCCGAGGTTTCCGCTCTGCTCGGACGTATTCCGTCAGCCGTGGGCTATCAACCGACACTCGGAACAGATATGGGCGCGATGCAAGAACGCATTACATCAACCAAAGACGGTTCCATTACTTCGGTGCAGGCGGTTTACGTTCCGGCTGATGACTTGACCGATCCGGCACCTGCAACAACATTTGCACACTTAGATGCTACCACCGTGTTGTCGCGTAAGATTTCCGAACTCGGCATTTATCCGGCGGTTGATCCGCTTGATTCGACCAGCCGTGCACTCAGTCCGGAAATTGCCGGCAAAGAACATTATGAAACGGCACGTCGCGTTCAAGAAATATTGCAAAAATACAATTCGTTACAGGATATTATTGCGATTTTGGGTATGGATGAATTGTCGGAGGAAGACCGTCAAATTGTATCTCGTGCCCGTAAAATTCAACGCTTTTTATCGCAACCGTTCCACGTTGCCGAAGTATTTACCGGTTTGAAAGGCGTGTATGTCAACCTTGAAGATACGATTAAAGGCTTTAAAGGCATTTTGGACGGATTATATGACGATTTGCCGGAAGCGGCATTCTATATGGTCGGCACAATCGAAGAAGCCATTGCCAAAGCCGAGAGTATGAAAGAGAAATAATATGGCTGAGAATATTACACTCAAAATATTCACGCCGGAAAAGACGGCCATTAACCGCAAGGTATATCGCGTGGTCTTGCCATACGGTACGACAGATTTGACCATTATTGAAGACCGCGCGCCGACTTCACTTATATTACACGACGGCGCAATGCATATTTTGAATGAAGATAACTCGATTGCCGACACTTATTTTTTGGACGACGGTGTTGTCGACGTGGCGGATAATGTGTGTAAAATCTCGACACGTCACATTATTCATCGCTCAAAAATAAGCATTGAGCGTGCGCGTGAGTTATTGACGGAAGAGCCGCAAAACGAGTCGTATTATCAAGCAATTATCGATTATCTTGAAAATTTCGAATAAAAGAAATACTAAGGCTTTGCTCACACGGCATATTTTTTGTTATTTTTACAAGGTTCAATTAAAAATTCTGTTGAAGTATACACAAAGAATATGACCGTCACTCTGAAACGAAGGCGAGGAATCCCCTCTCACGCTGTGCGTCCTCGGACGTTATAAAATAGCAATATAAATACTTTGCGACAATTGCACCGCACCGACTGATATTTTTCGGTTCCGCCTCAAAATGACATATTTTGTTTTGTAAAGTACGTTTTCAACAATTTTATTAAATAGAGTGTTTATTTTAAATTACGTCTGCCATACAATTTCAGTCCAACAGTCAAATATTTCCACTTTTGCCGCCAGAATAAAAATGCCAACAACCGCCGATATACACTCATACCGTCGGAAATAAAAATCTTTCGTTGATACAAATCCAAGCACTCCTGATAATATTTCCGCCAATCTCGCACATAATCTTCGCTCTCATAATACGGAGCTATGCAGATATAATCAAAGACATGCTGTGAAATCCGCCGATACAATTTTCTTTGCAACGCACTATCTATATTATCAATCCGTTCCGCAGAATACCTCAGTAGCCGAATATTATCATAAACCATTGTTTCCGTAAGTTTTCGATGAGTTAAGCTCGCTGAATTCTGCCGATATGCTAATAAACGCAATTTCACCCTTGCCACTTTATGTGCTTGATTAAACAGGCACAGTGAATAAAAAAAATCTTCTACTATAACTCTGAAATCAGTATTGAATCGTAGATTTTCCAACAGTTCTGCTCGATATAGCTTACCCCATACAGCAATATGTATCCGCGGTTTTTGTCGCAAAACAAAGCGTTCAAGAGGTTTTTCATACTCAGATACCCCATATTGTTCATATTCTTCTAACACATCCAACGTGCTGTTTTCATTACAATTTCCACCTTTGCACCATACAAAATCAGCCTGACTGCGTAACAAAGTTGCCAACATTATTTCCAAAAACTGCGGATACATCATATCATCTGGATCTAAAAATGCGATATATTGCCCGGTAGCGGCATCCAAACCGACATTGCGCGCCGAAGACACTCCGCCATTTGGCTTATCTATAACCTTAAATCTCGAGTCGTTTGCTGCATATCGCTGTAAAATTTCGAGTGAATTATCGGTCGAACCATCATTAACCAAAATAGCTTCCCAATACGGGTATGTTTGATTTAATAAACTCTGCAAGCTCATATCTAAAAATTTGGCAACGTTATATACCGGAATAATTACCGAAACCATACCGACATTTTCCGGATTTGCCCCGACTTTATATTTTCTCATTCCCGTTTCCTTCAATACAAAAAATCCCGCTTTTGGAGAAGCGGGCGGATGTTCAGAAACCGTAATAAGCTAGATATAAGAACGGCTCGGCTTATTTGGCCGAAAAGCCTTATTCAGCCGACATCCGCCCTTATAGGACAGAAGCCGGCATATAGGATTAAAGTCGCCTATGCTGCGACTATCTAGCATTATTAAAGGGTTTCTGACGCCCTGCAGTAGAATCTCACATACTGCGCTCTAAAGCTAATCTAAAAAATATTTAATGTAAAGAAAAATTTTTTCATACTCTAACCTTATGAATCTTAGTATTATTTTGCACTCATACACATAAATATTAAATACAATATATTGTTTATTTACTTTTTATTAATACTATATATAGTATATTAAGATTTAGCAAAACAACAAAAAACTTTTGAAGGAGAATAAAAATGACTGTTATCAATTTTAATGATATTGCTTTAACCGACGCAGAGCGTCAACCGTGCGAAGTGTGGACCCGCGTGATGGGCTATCATCGTCCGGTTTCTGAATTTAATAAAGGCAAAAAGTCTGAGTATTATTCCCGTAAATGTTTTGTTGAAGAAAAGGCTGTGCAGCACTTGGATTCTGATACGGAATCTTGCGCTTGTGCCGCAGAATAATTATTTTGAATATTTCATAGAACTCCAAAAACTTCCGATTCGCTTATCGGAAGTTTTTTTTATATCTGCCACATTTCCCCTCTTGACAATCATTGTATCAATGCATATACTGAAAGTTACGAAAATTTATTATTTTACATACTATGATTCAGAAAAAAAGTGGATTAGGCTTAGCGCTGAAGTTAATTACGGTCAGCTTAGAAAGCGAATCAGAAAATAACAAGACGATTCGCACGGGTGTTATTAAACTGCTTGAAAAGAAAATGCACGAGGTAACGTGTATTGAAGCAGAAGAAGTACCGACACTCCGCAAGCAACTGAATCAAATTTCCGCGCATGAGCCTGAGGTCGCAGAAAAAGTGGAGCAACTGATTAAAAAGTTCCACCCTAATCTGTAAAACGTTCGGAGCCTGTTATCCTAATAAGGATATTCAGGCTCTTTTTTTTATCTTGCTTGACATTTTCACCCTTTTCGTTAAACTGAACAACAGATTTTAAGGAGATTCTATGGTCAAGATGATTACGCCCGCCGAAGCGGTGCAATTTTTCAAAAGCAATCAAACGATTATGGTCGGCGGTTTTTTAAACTGCGGCGTGCCGAATTTGGTGATTAACGAACTTATCAAAACGCCGCTGACCGGTTTTACACTTATTTCAAATGATACAGGTGAAGCCGGCATCAATCGCGGACAATTGATTCACGCCGGCAAAATAAAAAAAGCAATCGTATCACATATCGGCACAAATCCGGAAACCGTGCAACTCTACAACGAGGACAAAATCGAGATTGATTTGCAGCCGCAGGGCTCGCTTGCCGAGCGTATTCGGGCTGACGGCGCCGGTTTAGGCGGTATTTTAACGCCGGTCGGAATCGGCACCGATATTGAAAAAGGCAAACAAAAAATTTCCGTCTGCAATAAAGAATATTTAATTGAAACTCCTCTCCACGCAGACATTGCCGTTGTTTATGCCACTTATGCCGACCGATTCGGCAATTTGGCATTTCACGGTTCAACTCGCAACTTTAACGTTTTAATGCCGATGGCGGCGGATATCGTCATTGTCGAAGCAGAGCATATTCTTGATGAGCCGTTGTCGCCGGACGAGGTTGTGGTGCCGGGAATCTTTACGGATTATCTGATTGACGGAGGCGCGTATGGA
The DNA here is from genome assembly GCA_017479985.1 of Alphaproteobacteria bacterium. Classification (GTDB taxonomy): domain Bacteria; phylum Pseudomonadota; class Alphaproteobacteria; order RF32; family CAG-239; genus RUG410. The sequence continues at coordinate 26,624 of JAFVBL010000021.1, forward strand.
ATTGACTAAAGAACAAACGCAGGAAATTATTGCACGCCGCGTGGCACAAGAATTCAGCAACGGTGATGTCGTTACACTCGGTATCGGTTTGCCGACCAAAGCCGTGCGCTATCTGCCGGACGGCGTCAACATTATCGTGCAGTCCGAAAACGGCGTTTTAGGTGTCGGTGCCTATCAAAACGACACCAACCGCGATTGCCATATCACCAATGCCGGAGGTGTCGGTGTCACGATAAATCCGGGCGGATGCTGTGTCGACAGCTTGATGTCGTTTGCGATGATGCGCGGCGGCCATATTGATGTCACGGTTTTAGGAGCCTTGCAGGTAGATGCCGAAGGTAACCTCGCCAACTGGTGTATTCCGGGCAAGTTCACACCCGGAATGGGCGGCGCGATGGACTTGGTTGTCGGCACCAAACGGCTGATTATCGCGATGGAACATACGGCCAAAGGCGCACCGAAAATCCTCAAAAAATGCACTCTGCCGCTGACGGTGGCACATAAGGTCAATATGATTATTACCGAAAAAGCGGTGTTTGACATATCACCGCACGGCTTGGTCTTGCGCGAAATTATGCCGAATTCTTCGCTCGACGACATCAGCACAACAACGGACGCCGATTTTGAGGTAGATTTGAGGTAAACCCTGAAGAGCAAGCCGGTCATTCTGAGCAGACACGTCAGTGTCGTCGCGAAGAATCTCCTTTCTCGCTGTGCAATATATTAAAGTCATACCTCGCACCGCACGGCGTGTCGGTGTGTCAACGTATCTGACCTTTGCGTAGCTCCGATTCTATGCTGATTTCACAAGAATTTGAAGATTGCTTGACGCATTTGGCTAACGCAAAAGCAAGCGATGACTTTATTATTTTTTAGCACTGTTACATCAACACGGTGTTGACATTTATTACAAATCCATTTATCGTTAGTGTCAGGTATGGGAGACCATACTTGAGGGCGTCAGAACCCTGTTCATAAGATTGATTAGTCGCTGGAGCATAAGCGACTTAAAAATATATGCCGGCTTCTGTCCTTTTTTAAAGGGCGGATGTCGGCTGAATAAGGCTATGCCGAATAAGCCGAGCCGCTTTTTGAATCAATCTTATGACGGTTTCTGAACATCCGCCCGCTTTCTGACGAAAGTGGGTTTTTGTTTTCAACGCAAAACTTGCATCTCATATTTAGAACTAAAGGACCACTTATGAAACTGACAAAAATTTCCCCTTTCAACTTACATTTAAAGAACTTATATGCCTTACCTTTTGTGTTTATATGTATTTTTTTGATATGCGCACGAAAATACGTTTGGAATTATTTTAACACTATGACCGGAGCTGAATTTCTATTTTTCATTCATACTCCAATAGATGGTGCAGACAAACGTTTAGTTCATATCTTTTTTAATAAATGTGTTCTCAATCCACTGATATACGCTGTCTTGATTTGTTACGCACGGGAAGTCTTTTTCTTATTAACACAAATATGGAATAAAAAATCTCAGATTTTCAAATTTATTTTTCAAGTGATACAATATATGCGCAGATATTATACTTTTTGGATTATTATAATATCTTTACTCGGCTCAGGGTATCTCTTAACAAAATTCAAATTTATCAAAGATATTATAGAGATGCAAAAAGCACCTTACAGTACTTTTTTTGAAGAAAATTTTGTTCGCCCGAGTGTTCAAAATATATCATTATCTCAGAAAAAAAATTTAATCATTATTGCAGTTGAAAGTCTGGAAAAGACATTTGAAAATAAGAATTTTTTTGGCCAATCAATGTTACCGCATCTGGAAAAGCTGGAAACGGAAGGTGTTCAGTTCAATAACTACACAAACGGGTGGAATACAACAAATACTATGTCTTTCGTAATGGCTTTATTTGCCGGCGTGCCAAAGAGTTGTAATTATGCGCATCTCATCAACCACCACGGTAATAAAGTTAACCTGTTGAATAACTATTATTCTCTCGGTAATTTTTTAAATGAACAAGGATATCAAACCTATGCAATTCAAACTTCAGATGCAAAATATGCCGGTCAGGGACATTTTTTTGAAACCCACGGCATACAAAACATCATAGATAAATATTATATAAAAAATCAGTTCAATATCAAAGCTAAAGAAGATGAATGGGGATATAACGATGATATTTTGTTTGATACCGCAAAAAAAGTATTGATGCAACGCGAAAATTCCGCACCTTATTTTATGTTTATTCAAACAATTGATTCACACGTCAATTATTTGCCGAATGTCAAAGACCACAAAAAATTCAAAAACAAATATCACAACATCATATACAACACAAATTTGCAAATTTATAACTTTGTTTTATGGCTGAAAACTCAACCGGATTATAAAAATACCGTTATTGTGATTTTGGGAGATCATTTAAGAATGGGTAATAATTTCCCGATGCCGAAGAAGCGTCAAAACTATAACCTGTTTTTAAATGTTCCTGTTCCTCAAAACACAGACCGTACATTTTCTCAAGTTGATTTATTACCAACCGTCTTAGAGGCTTTGGGTGCAAAAGTTGAAAATCATCAACTCGGAATCGGAATTTCCGTATTTAGCGACAGAGAAACACTGTTGGAAAAATACGGAAACTCACTTGGCAGTCTTCTTGCCAAACGCAGTAAGCTGAACGAAGAATTATGGAAATTATAGAAGATACCCTCTACCCCAACGCTGTGCGATAGTGACTGCGCGTAATCGCCATCGCCAGTGCATCAGAAGAGTCGTTGTTTTTCGGCGCACAGCCCGGAAGCAGAATCTTGACCATTGTTTCGACCTGCGTTTTTTCGGCACGTCCGACTCCGACCAATGCCTTTTTTACTTTGGTCGGGTCAAATTCATAAAGCGGCAGATGATTATGCCCCACCGCCAAAATCACCACCCCGCGCGCCATACTCAATTTAAGAGAAGTTTCCGGATTTTTGTTCAAAAAAGTTTTTTCGATTGCCGCCTCTTGCGGTTGATAGTTTGCTATAACCTCGTTCAGCGTCGCAAAAATCAGCTCGAGCCTATCCTCTATCGGCATTTTCGGGTCGGTTGGAATAAAACCGTCCGCAACGTATTGCAGACGGTTTCCGTTCACTTCTATCACACCCCAGCCGGTCGAGGTCAAACTCGGATCCAAACCCAAGATGCGCATATTCTATTCTTCTCCGGCAAGCTCAGCCATCACATCGCCGGCAATTTCAGCATTATGATAAACGTGTTGTACGTCTTCATCATCTTCAAGCGCATCAATAAAGTCCAAAAACTTGCGCGCGGTTTCAGCGTCGGTAATATCCACCTTAACCATCGGTTTCCAATCCAATCGTGATGCCGACGGCGTGCCGTATTTTGCTTCCAAAGCAGAAGTTACGGCTGACAAATCGTCCGGCAAAGTTTCAATTTCGTGATTCTCATCATCGGTAACAACCTCGTTGGCACCGGCTTCCAAAGCAGCTTCAAACATTTCATCTCCGCTCGCCACGCTTACCGGATATTGAATATAGCCGATGCGTTCAAAGTTGAACAGCACTGAACCGCTCTCACCCATTTGACCGCCGCGCTTACCGAAAATCGTGCGCACATTACCGGCCGTGCGATTTTTGTTATCAGTTAAGGCTTCAACAATAACCGAAACCTTATTCGGCGAAAAACCCTCGTAGCGCATTGAAACGAAATCGGCGCCGCCGGCAACGGTTGTTGCCTTGGCTATTGCGCGTTCAATGTTATCTTTCGGCATACTTTCGGCACGTGCCGCCTGAATTGCCAAACGCAAGCGCGGATTCTTATCCGGCTCCGGCAAACCGCTCTTGGCCGCCACGGTAATTTCGCGCGCTAATTTGGCAAACACGCGTGCTTTTTTGGCGTCCTGCGCGCCTTTACGATACATAATATTCTTAAATTGCGAATGTCCTGACATTTTTATCTCCTGAATTTAATCGTCATTTATGCGCTTTTATAACTTATTTATCATTATTTTTTCAAGTTTTTTTTGCAAAAAAATCACATTTTTATAAAGCAAAACGACTCGCATCATAAAATACGAGCCGTTTTCACACTGCAAATACGCTTAATTCAAGTGTTCAATCCGCTTTTGCCCCTCGATGAAAATGCCGTGTTCGTTGGCGGAAACATACGCTGTGCCGCCATCTGTGATTACCCCGTCAAGCAACATCATTGAGAGCGGATTTTCGAGTTCGCGTACAATCAGCCGCTTTAACGGACGCGCACCAAACTCCGGATTATAGCCGTTTTCAGCAAACCAATCCCGTGCCCGTTCATCAAGTTTAATCGTGATATGACGTTCACTCAAGCGCTCTTGCAACCGCCCGATTTGAATCGCCAAAATCTGCCGAATATCATCTTTTTTCAAAGAATTAAAGATCACAATTTCATCTAATCTGTTTAAAAACTCAGGTTTAAAGAACGCACGCAACGTCGACATCACATCTTGCCGCGCATCGGTAATCAAATTAGATGTCAAAATGATGAATGTGTTTTTGAAATCAACCGTGCGCCCCTTACCGTCGGTCAAATGTCCTTCATCAAGCACTTGCAGCAACAGATTAAATACGTCCGGATGTGCCTTTTCCACCTCGTCAAACAAAATCACCTGATACGGACGCCGCCGCACTGCCTCTGTCAACACGCCGCCTTCGTCATAGCCGACATACCCCGGAGGTGCACCGATAAGCCGTGCCACCGAGTGCTTTTCCATATATTCCGACATATCAATGCGAATATATGCCCCTTCTTCATCAAACAAAAACTCCGCCAATGCTTTGGCCAATTCGGTTTTTCCGACACCGGTCGGACCTAAAAACAAAAATGAACCAATCGGACGATTCGGGTCTTTTAAGCCCGCACGTGAACGCCGCACCGCATTTGCCACCGCCGACAGCGCCGTATCCTGTCCGACCACACGCAACGCCAAATTTTTTTCGAGATTCAACAATTTTTCACGTTCGCTGCCGACCAGTTTTTCCACCGGAATCCCCGTCCATTTGGAAACGACCGACGCCACCATATCCGGCGTTACGGTTTCAACATCGCTCTTGGTATTGTTTTGCATTTGCAACGTTTTCAATCGTTTTTCCATTTCCGGAATTTCTTTATATTGCAACTCACCGGCTTTTTCAAACTCTCCGCTTCTGAGTGCCTGCTCCATACGGATTCGCGCCGCATCGATTTTTTCGCGCAATGTATTCGCTTCATTCATCGAGCTTTTTTGCATATTCCATTTTTCGGTTTGCTCAGCCGATTTCTTTTCAAGTTCGGCAATTTCCTCCTCCAATTTTTGCAAACGCTCAATCGACGCAAAATCTTTTTCTTTACGCAAAGCTTCCCGCTCTATTTTAAGCTGAATCAGCTTACGGTCGACTTCATCAAGTTCTTCCGGTTTGGAATCCAGTGCCATTTTGAGCTTGCTCGCCGCCTCATCAATCAAATCAATCGCTTTATCCGGCAAGAATCTGTCGGTAATATAGCGATTAGACATTGTCGCCGCTGCCACCAATGACGCATCGGAAATTCTGACTCCGTGATGCAATTCATATTTTTCCTTAATGCCGCGCAGAATTGAAATCGTATCTTCCACATCTGTTTCACCGACATACACCGGCTGAAAACGCCGCGCAAACGCCGCATCTTTTTCAATATACTTTTGATATTCTTTCAAAGTTGTTGCACCGATACAATGCAATTCACCGCGTGCCAATGCCGGTTTAAGCAGATTTGAGGCATCCATTGACCCCTCTGACGCACCGGCACCGACCACCGTATGCATTTCATCAATAAACAAAATAACCTGACCGTTCGCCGCCTGAATTTCTTGCAATACGCCTTTTAAGCGTTCTTCAAACTCACCGCGAAATTTTGCGCCGGCAATCAATGCCCCCATATCAAGTGCCATCAATCGCTTATGCTTTAAAGCATCAGGAACATCACCGTTAATAATTCTCTGAGCCAATCCTTCAACAATTGCGGTTTTACCGACCCCTGGTTCACCAATCAGAATCGGATTGTTTTTGGTGCGCCGCGACAACACCTGAATAGTGCGCCGAATTTCCTCATCACGCCCGATAATCGGATCGATTTTGCCCTGTGCCGCCCGTTCGGTATAATCCACCGCAAACTTTTTCAGCGCCTGAAAATTATCTTCGGCTGTTGCGGAATCTGCCGTGCGTCCTTGCCGCATTCTGTTAATTGCTTCATTGAGCCGTTGCGGATTAACACCGTAATTTTTCTGCATCAATGCTGCTTGCAACAAACGTTCGACACTCACATATGCATCTTTTGATTTTTTTGCCATATCTTCCGCCGTACCGAGCAGACGCATAAAATCCTGCGATAAATTAAGTTGCAGATTTTCGCCGTCAACCACCGGTTGCTTTGCCAACTCTTCTTCAACACGCGCCCGCACCGCATTGATATCTGCGCCGGCTTGCGATAACAGATTTGCCGCCATACCCTCATCATCTTCAAGCATAACTTTAAGTAAATGCACCGGTGTCAAATACGGATTATTACGTTTTGCCGCCAAGGTTTCGGCCTCTTGCAAATAACCCTGACTTCTGTCTGTATAATTCTTCAAATTCATCGTTTTCACACTCCTTATAAAAATTATATAGGGAGCAATTTTTTCAAATGCAATCCGCAAGCACTTTTTTCAAAATTAAAATTTATGCATATTGTTTTGTTTTTGAAGCAAATGTTTGTTTTTTCTTTATTTTCAGATTTTTAAACTTTGTCGGTACAACTTTCTTTTCTGCCGCATCAGATTTTTGCTCCACCATACGACGCGCCTTATCCATTTCTTCGCGCACCCCCGAATTATCATCAGCCTGCGGTGCCGACATAATAACTTCTTTGGTAAAACCGCCGGAAAGTGACGATGTTTGCTCAGAATGTTCCATTTCTCTCGCCTGTGTTTCGCGTAAAGACATCACAATTTCCTTGGCCTTATTTTGCAACAAATCAACAGCCTGAGTTAAAAACAGAGAAACTTTGCCGGACGAAATATGCGGCAATGTTGCCAACGGCTGTGTATATTTCGTATTTACATTCAAAATTCCCTGTTGTGTCGGAGTCGGTTCTGCTTTTTCGATGTTTAATTTTCGTTTGAGCGCCGCTTGCAAACGGAAAAACTTTCCGGCAAAATCGCAATATTCACGCGGTGTTGATGCTTGTTCCATCTGTTTTTTCAAATTGGCGGCAGCCGTGCTTTCCATACTTGTATCAACAGGAATTTTATCTATTTCCCCTTCGACACGCTGTTGTGTTTGATTCAGCATATACGTATCGTATGCCTGACGATATTCTATTTTTTGCGCCTGTAATTTAACATTTTTCGACAATTCTGCCGGCTCAAAAACATAACTGTTTAAATCCGCCATCACCGTTATACCGTCTTTAGGCATAATAATCCCCATTACCGCGCGGTCAAAATACCCTTCGACTTTTCGCCCGTGTGTAATCATTCTGTCCCGATGGATATATTTGGTTCGACACGCCATATCTTTACCGAGATGCAGACGCCCCTTTTCATCCATAGCGTTTTCATTGATATGCAACAGCTCATGCACATCTTTATTGATATATAAGATATCTTCATTTATCTTTGTAAAACTCTTTCCGGTCATACGCTCATAATACGAGATATTGCTGAGAGGGAAAATATGATGCGCATTACAATCCTTATGCGACTTACCGTGTTGCATATATTCAATGGCGGCATCTTTTTCTTTTTGTGCTCTGTTTCTGATTGATTCGGCTATTTCCTGATTTGTTTTATGCTGTTTATGACCTTCAAGGGTCAGCGGCAAAGTATATTTCTTCTTAAAATAAGCAAACATTGTCTGTCGCAGCTCTTTTTCGTGTTTTGCTACCAGATTTTTGAGATATTTCTCTTTGTCCGATGCAATTTCCACACCGTTTTTATTGGCCATTGACTTATAATTTGTAATTTTGCGCCGATTGATTAAAAACGTAAGATCTTCATATTTCAGATTTGCAACCTCCTGCGGCGGAATTGACATCGCTTTCATTTGTGCAAGCAATGCCGTTTCCAAAGCCTGAAATTGCGGAATCTGTTTGCATATATTCCAAATTTTATTTTTTTTCAAATTCTTTTCATATTCTTCCGGTGTATAATCCGCCTTCAGAAAAGCATCTAACTGTTGTTGCTTTTCTTCACTCAGCCCCTGCCGTCCGACTAAATCGCGCATTTTCAAAACATCTCTGACTGCCGCAGAAAGTTGTTTTTCAGTCGGTTCCAAAATCATGCCGCTCCACGCCGCCCGCATTACTCTGGATTTTGTTTGATCAATTTCGCGCAATTCCAATGCCGTACGCTGAGTTTCATCTATTGTTGCAATCAACTTCTCTTTGGAAGGGTTTTCCATAAAATCTTTCAGCAATGCCGACATTTTTTGCGTCTCGCTCGGATTAAACTCCTCCATATTTTTACACAAATTAAGAAAAACAGGCAATTTTGTATTATAAAATTCCGGCGGTGTTTGCTCTTGTTGTAAATCCTTTTTCATAAAATAAAGATTATCAACAAATTCCGCTTCGTACGGAGGTTCCTGACACCACACCATCCGCATTCCCAATCCGTCCAACGTATTGCTTACAACTTGTTGATTTCGCTCAAAATCGCCCGCATTGTCTGCTGTAATATTGGTCAGTGTCTCTATTTGCTTTTTCAATGTGTTACGATGTGCACGTGCTTTTTCTGCAGTCGATTGAAAGCTGTACACGTGCTTATTTTCAGTCTTTTCTGCCAGATAATACTGCATTTTACGCAGCGCCCCAAACGAAACCTGATCAAATTTTTTGAAACGCTCGCGCTCTTGAAAACTTGCATCATCATAAGTTTGTTGCCGTTCGTTATTCTGTAAGAAAGCATCGATTCTTTCAATAAAAGATTGCAATTTTGCCTGCGTTTTTTCATCAATATCGCATTCTTTCGGATTTAAAATATCACCGGTCTTCGAATCTTTGGTATCAAACTCTATAAAATCAGCATTTACGACATAATTCTCACCGATATGCGGGAATTCCTGACGCAAAAAATTCGGAAATTCCGCCGCCACATCTTGTCTTAATTGTACAATTTCCTGATTGTCCGGCTGTTTATTCTGCCATTTAAGCAATTCACGATACACGGAGTTTAAAATATAGCAATAAGACACCTCCCTTGCAACCGGCTCTTCCGAATAATATGCCCCGTCACCGTTCTGCATATTGTTTTCGGCAGCACTTAAAACCTCGGCATATTTTTGCAACATCGGTGTATTCGCAAGCGCTTCTCCGATTTGCGGCGGCTTTTCTACAAACACATATCGATCATCTATTGCCATATTTTACCATCCTTTATTATACAACAGTATAACAAAACATTTTCCGATTGTCCAGTATTTTTTGTCGATTTTTTACAAATAACTCGTCTTCCTGTAAATTGCAAGAAGACGAGTTGTTAATGTGAATAAGCGACAGTTGTTTCAGTCACCTTCCGCCAATTCAACCGCCGTCAGCAAAAACGCCGGTGTATTACGACCGAATGTATGATATTTTTTAACCAGATTCAACGCTTCGGCATCTTTACTGCTTTCACGCCGCGATAATGTACGTTTTGCATCATTTTGCAGCGATTTTGCCTGTTTATTCGCCTTACCTTTTTCCTCTTTTACCATCGAAGACTGCAAATGTTCTTGCTGAACCGAACTTTGCGCTTTTTCATCCGACAATACTGCTTTCTCCGCCAAATCGGCATTCTTTTCGGCATTTGATACATTTCCATTGCCGACATTGTCTTCACGCACAACTTCTTCCTCGTTTTTATTGATTTTTATTTCTTCCGGTGTTTGCAAGATTTTATCCAAGATTGACTGCGTTTCTTTTGACCGACGGTTGGTAAAGACAATATTCTGCTTATCCGCCGGCAAAACCGCCAAAATCTTTTCCAATTTTTCCAACTGATGCGTCTTTTTAATCAGGTTAATATCGTCCACCACCAAAATATCAATCTGTGATAAATCAATTTTATCTTCATCAAGCAAGTCCGAAAGCAAATTCGGTGAGGCAATAATCACATTAGCCTCCTGTTCAAAGCTCTCTTCGGATTCCGCAACATCTTCTGCCGAAATTTCGTGATATTTGTTAAATACGGCGAATCTGTCCGAAACAGCAACAGAAGCCTGAGAACCTGACGTAATAATCAAAATATTGCGTGCTTTTTTCTGCGCCATAATTTCAATCAGCGGAAACACATAAGCACACGTTTTACCGCATTTAATCGGTGCAATCGTAAACACATCTTTGCCTGCCAATACGGCCGGAATGACATCGGCCTGCACCGTTGTCGGTTCTTTTATGCCGGCCTCCTCGATTGCTTGAATTGTCTTATCACTTAAACCCAAATCTCTGAAATTCATCATTTTCCCCTATACTTCCGGTAATGAAACTTTGGTTTGCTTTTCCGGCGGAACCGGCATATATTCGGCACGATTAAGCGGTTTTCCGGCAACAACATCTCTTATTTCATCGCCGGTCAACGTTTCATATTCCATCAATGCCTGAGCCAAAGCCTCAAGTTCATTATCATATTGTTGTAAAATATCTGTAGCTTGTTTATGAGCTTCGGTTAACAACCGCTTTATTTCAGCATCAACCAACCGAGCTGTTTCTTCACTCATATTTTTGTTTTGTGTCACGGCGCGTCCCAAAAACACCTCATTGGAGTTTTCGGCATACAACACCGGTCCCAAAACATCGCTCATTCCCCATTCGGTCACCATTGAACGCGCCAAATTCGTTGCTGACAGAATATCACCCGATGCCCCTGATGTTACTTTATCATAACCAAACTTCAGCTCTTCACTGGCACGACCGCCCATACAAATCGTCAACCGCGACAACATTTTTGCCCGCGTATACGAATACTGGTCTTTTTCCGGCAGTTGCTGCACCATACCGAGAGCCCGACCGCGCGGAATAATCGTCGCCTTATGAATCGGATCCGTTTCCGGCACATGTAACGAACATATTGCGTGTCCGGCCTCGTGATATGCCGTCAGTTTTTTTTCTTCTTCGTCCATTGCCATAGATTTACGTTCATTCCCCATCAAAACCTTATCTTTGGCATTATCAAAATCCGCAGCCGTAACTTTACGTTTATTGCGCCGCGCAGCCAGCAATGCCGCTTCGTTCACCAAATTAGCCAAATCCGCACCGGAAAACCCTGGTGTTCCGCGCGCCACAACTTTCAAATTAACATCTTTGGCCAACGGCACTTTACGCACATGCACTTTCAAAATATCTTCACGCCCTTTTACATCGGGATTATTGACCACCACCTGACGGTCAAAACGCCCCGGACGCAACAGTGCCGGATCCAACACATCGGGGCGATTGGTTGCCGCAATCAAAATCACATTTTCGTTTGGCTCAAAACCATCCATTTCAACAAGCAATTGGTTTAAGGTTTGCTCGCGCTCATCATTTCCGCCGCCCAAACCGGCACCGCGATGACGACCGACCGCATCAATTTCATCAATAAATAGAATACACGGCGAATTTTTCTTTGCCTGCTCAAACATATCGCGTACTCTTGAAGCACCGACTCCGACAAACATTTCCACAAAATCCGACCCCGAAATCGAGAAAAACGGTACATCTGCCTCACCGGCCACCGCTTTAGCCAACAAAGTTTTACCCGTCCCCGGAGGGCCGACAAGCAACACACCCTTCGGAATTTTACCGCCCAAACGCTGAAACTTCATCGGTTCTTTCAAAAAATCAATAATTTCTTCCAATTCCTGTTTGGATTCATCTGCACCGGCAACATCTTGAAATGTCACCTTTTTATTATTTTCAATCAGTCGTGCACGTGATTTTCCGAAACTCAGAGCCTTATTATTGCCGGCATTTGCCTGCCGCATAAAGAAAATCCACACACCGACCAACAAAATCATCGGAAACCACGAAATAATGATGCTCCACAGCGTTTCACCCGATGTATCCTGAGGTTTGGCATCGATTTTGACGCCGTTTTCCAAAAGTGTGTCCACCGTGGTCGGACTATACGGCGCATAAGTCACAAATTTTTTACCGTCCGTTGTCTGACCGGAAATTTCACCACCGCTGATAGAAACATTTGACACGCGTTTTTCTTTAACGTTATTCATAAACTCAGAAAAGGCTACATCTTCGGCGCCGGCACGCAGTGTCCGATTTTCCGACATTCCGAAAAATGCCGTCAGCACCAACAAAATAATCACCCAAATCAGAGCATTTTTACCGAATTTCATTTATTTTTCCCATTATCTAAATACTATATTTAAGTAGTCACGATTAACGGTATATTAAGGGGTAATTTTTTAAAATACAAGTGTTTTTGCCGACTTTTAGACTGCCTTTTTTATCTTTGCGCACTCAGAATCTTTTTTGAACGGACAACTCAATCAACGATTTATGATAACCGCGCTGCCATATATTCGAATCTTTATCCGTATATATAAGTTAATGCCGGCACAAAACCACCGAATTCCAACTTGCGGTTAGACAGCGACACGGCATAGCGTTGTGTAACATCGCGTTCTTTTTTTTGTGTAAACTCATAATTTTCAACCTTATCTCTGTCGTTGAATTTAAGATTATATTTATCAGTAATTGCAAAATTTAACCATAACAAAATATCCCCCTCTGTAGCGTTTCCACGCTACAAAGGGGAATAATCAAAAATCTCAAAAAAGTTCAATTCAAATGTCGGCGCATCTTTTCTCTGACTTCGGCATCGTGTTTCTTAATCTCACGCTCGGCATTTTTTTCACCGCGCCAACAGAAAAAGATGCCGATGCTCCCGCCTATGCCCACAGTCGTCACAAACAGCAAGATAAACAATCCGACAAATTTGCCGATTTCAATCAGGACATCCATACGTCATCGAGTTTTTGCTTACACCAAATGTTTCACATACTCTTTGGCATCAACCACCGACAGGCTGTGTCCGATTAAACCTATACTGTATGAAAGCTCTCCGTTTGGACTTTCACACACAAAAATCGACATCTGATCGCCGCGGGCAACAGTCTTTTCTTTTGCCAAAACACCCAATTCTTTAATGTTAAGCACAAAGCGCATACGTCTTGCCGGCATCACCGTTTCTTCTCTGCCGTCGGGGAGTTTCTGTTCCTGCGACACATCAAGATAAATCACCGCGGTTTCTTCTTCGCAGTTCGGAATAAAGTAGAACGTATCCACTGTTCCTGTAAATTTAATTTTTTTCATCTGCTTAATTATTTAATAAATGATACATATTGCTCTAATTATAATCTAAAACAGATTGATGATATAAAAAAATTACTCTAAAGTCAAGTTTTATGCATAAAAAAACGAAACGCCTTAACCCTATAAGGATTAAAGCGTTTTGTTTGATTTCAATTCAAAAACAAACGAATTTGCCCCAAAAGTCCCGAATGTGCCAATAAAAATTCGGAACACTGTGAAATATGCCTGTTTTTAAAAGCCTGCTCTTTCAGGTATTTCTGATTCTCTTTATCCGAGCAATGCGTCCATAAATCTTCCCAATCAACTTTGTCCGGATACTCGGTCAAAAATTTGGGATGGAAACTGTGATTTTTGACAAACACATCGAATTGCTGATGTTCCAACAATATATTGTAACGTCTGGAATTGTAGAGTTCATCAATCAGCCCTTTTTGCAGACAATATTCTTCAATTTCCGCACGCGGCAGAAGTCCGCAGAAACTTCCTCGCTCCAACACCCAATCAGCCAGTCCCTGATCAATCAGATATTTCCAACCGTCTTGATGTTGCACAATATCAAAATACCATTTTTTGGCCAAACAAAAAGGTGCATATTTTGCAAAATCCACCTTAAGCAATGAGGGATACAGCTCCATTTCTTCGGCAATCTGCGGGGCATTTTGCGCAATCAAATCAAACCGTTTGCGGTTTTTCAGAACTTGCCACAGCTCAAACCGCACACAATCTTCATCGCTCGGCCAATCCGACGGCAAACCGTCTTGAAATTCCGGCAGAATAGCCGCCAAATCGGCATCTTCAAAATAGCCTTGAATCCATCTGGGCACATCATCAGAGTCATACACCTCAGCCAGAAGCAACACCTCTTTGATAACCGCATCGCTGTAGCCGAAGAACACCATACTTGTCAGCATAAACGCACTGAGCGGCATACCGTCGCGCAAAAGCTGCTTTAATCGCCCGATTTCGGAATTTTCGATACAGAACCACGCAATCATATCGTTCTGGTTATCCGAATTGAGTGCGATAATACCTTTAAAATCTTTCATAAGCAATAATTGTTAAAATCAGTAATATTTTGATATAATTATAATCTTTCGTGATTATCAACTTATACTTTCCGCACCCAAAAGTCAAGAAATTTTATATCAACCGTTGAGAAAACTTGACAACTGTTCTTGTTTTGCTATAAGATTTCTTTGGAGGATAAAGTGCAAAGATTTTCACTGCATACACATACATCGGGATTCGACGGTGAAAATACCGAAGAAGAAATGCTCCAGCAAGCGGTATCTTTCGGGTGGACGCATCTCGGCTTTTCAAACCACTTTATTGTGCACCCGCACATTAAAGATGCACCGATGTATCAATATGCCTTAAAAGGCGGTTATCATAATATTTATTCTTCATCGTTTGACGAAGCAATCGCCAAATTTGCACCGCACTATCAAAAAATAGATGATTTGCGCCGTCAAACCGGTCTTAAAATTCTGAAAGGTATGGAGGTTGATTTCTTTGCTGCTCCCGAATGGCGCAAAGGTTTCGAACATACTTTGAATATTTTGAAACCGGACTATCTCATCGGCTCAGCTCATTTTATCGAATATAAAGATACGCTCTATAACTCTCACGACGTCAAAAACGCCTCTGTCATTGAACAAAATATGCTGTTGCACCGCTATTGGCAAAACGAACGCGCTGCGGCAAGTTCCGGTTTATTCGATATTATGGCGCACTTGGATTTAATGAAAAAAGTCGGCTTGGGATTGGAGGAAAAATGGCTCGAAGAAGAACAAAAAACCGTAACTGCAATCCGGAAATCAGGTGTTAAAGTCGAACTTAATACAAGCTATTTCAAATTCGGCAACGAACCATATCCGAGTCCGCGTATTATGCGCTTATTGGCAGCAGCAAAAGTTCCTGTTTTGTTAAGCGATGACGCACACGCCGCCGCCCAACTCGGCGGACATTTTGCCCAAACAGCCGAACTCGCTCACACTTGCGGTCTTTCTTTGCAAAATGAACCGAGATATCCTGCAACCGCGCTGTTTTTTCAAACATCACAGAAAAGATATTGACAAAAATCTAAACTCATATTAAACTGACTATGTTTTACGAGTAATTATATTCTATAGTTTTGATTTATTATTATCCGATTAGGGCTTTGGCACTATAGGGTGATACAAAAGGTATTTCAGAATTGGTTTTGATTATGTTCGGAGCAGATTGTCTGTCTGGTAACTGCTTCGTGCAGGTATCAAGTTCCCCCAGACAATCTTAACAACTTTTGCCTACGAGGAACTGGGCGAGCCTCTCAAATTTTTTATATTATGGCTACAAATGATTCAAAGTCATTTTTTGACTTACCTGTGACAACACAACTTTTCTATTTGATTGGATTTCTGTGGACAGTGCAGTTACTTCTGATTTTCAACCCTCTCACGCTTTTCGTGCTGAATATCTTCAAGCCCCGCTGGGCAAGGAACGTGGCACATTGGAATGAGCTTTACGGAGAGAGTTGGCAGAAGTTCTTTGAGCGACAGGCCAAGAAATGGCCGTGGCACTGGGCAAAATGGTGGCACACCTGCGAGGAGATAGGCTGTATGGCTGAAGAGAAGCAGTTGGATTACTACTACAATGTCAGTCACTCAATCAAAACTCTCAACGTGATGTCTATCAGTACTTCCGCAAAGGTTATAGGCAAAGATTTTGAAGGGTTCAAAGGGTATATGGCAACTGTCAACACTCTAAATGCGATGTCTGTTGCCATTTCCGCTAAGGATGCATATATCAACATAAGCTGCAATCTTTTTTGCGCCTTTATCCGTGCAAGCATTGAAAAAGACGATATGTCAGCTCTGGGGGATTACCTCAAGCGCGGAACGCTTCCGAAAGATCAGGTTATGATTTTATCGGAGTATGCTAGACAAAGTACTACGGGCGTTTACCGCAACACTTGGTTAGCGTTGGTTTTCTACGACTACGTTGAGCGTTGCGGTCTCGGCAAGGATTTACTCAAAAACATCTTAGAGCGTCCAAGTTCTGCCAAATTCAAGGAAGAAGTTGAGAAGCGTCAGAACATCTACAGTCAGCGTGTGTTTACCAAATCACAGCGCGGCACTAAGCAGACCGATGCATGGCTGCATTTCTGCGGAAAGACCGAGGAAATCTGCCCACAGGCGCAGATGGAAATGGGACTTGACCAGTATCATGTCTTTCACAAGACCGGCCACACGCTTGATGCCGAGGCAATCCTACACATCTTGAGCCACAATTCTGACCGGACAATGGCGCAGTTGATTTTCAAGTATGAGCCGAACTTCGGAATCGCCAATGATGAGGTCAAGGAGTTGATTGATAAGAAGCCGGAGCTGAAGAGTATCTTCAATGACGCCAATATCGCTTTGATTGAGAAGGATCTGGAACAGCGTATTTGTAACCGTGAAGAGTTGACCGAAGAGCAGATAAACAAAATGTTTGACTGTCCGAATGCCGGTCAGTTGGTCATTGATTACATCGGTTTTTATCCGTTGCCGCAGAAGTTCCACAAGCGTATGTTGGAATTGGAAACTGCCGACGGGGTTCTCGGGTACTACCTTATGCAGAGTTGGTTCTCTGAAGATTACAAGCTTGATGCAGACGTTCTTGAAGAATGCAAAAAGCGTGGCCTTCGTCTTGAACCGGATCCCAAATGGGACGACGATTAACCCTAATCAAACACAAAAGCTGTCGGCGTAAAATCCGGCGGCTTTTTTGTATGTTCAAATCATTATCCCTGATTCAACAGATTTTTATAAAAAAATTATTAGAACATACTCAAAGAAATAGGTAAAACATCTTTATACAAGCAAAGATTTTATATTGAAAGATATACTCAATCAAGCCAGATATGACAAGATAGAACTTGCCCCTTTGAGGGAGTGCATCTGATTAAAAGTTCTAATCTGCGGTATTACGCCCTTTAAATACACCGTTTTCATAGCCCTGAATAGCCGGATTCGCGTCTGCTATATCCAAACGTTTAAGTGCCAGTGCCACATATTTACGCTCGCGCTCGATTCCCAAAAAACGTCTGCCGAGCTTTTTTGCCACCACCGCCGTCGTACCGGAACCGACAAACGGATCAAACACCATATCTCCCGCATTGCTTGAAGCAAGAATCAGCTTGGCAATCAATTTTTCGGGCTTTTGCGTCGGATGTTCGGTATTTTCGGGCATAGACCAAAACGGCACGGTAATATCGGTCCAAATGTTAGACGGTGCGGTGTAACGCATTTTTTGCCCGTCAGTTTCCTGCCAATCTTTCGGTGCCCCTTGCGTGTCACGATACGGTGCCAACACTTTGCGTTGCACTTTTACCGCTTCCAAATTGAACGTAAATTCATCGGATTTTGTAAAATACCAAATATCCTCAAGACAATTCTTCCAATTATTTGCCGCCGCTCTGCCCTTTTCACGCTCCCACGAAATCCTATTACGCAATACAAAATACTTGGACGCAACCTCGGGAATCACAAGCGAGCTTTGCCAATCGGAACAAATATACACACTTGCATTCGGTTTCAAAATCCGTACGGTTTTTGAGAGCCATCGATCGAGCCATTTTTTATATGTCGCCATATCGGTCTGCCGAAACACATTTTTACCGAAGTTTTTGGTCAAATTATACGGCGGATCGACCACCATCAAATCGGCAAAATTATCCGGCAGATAACGCAATGCGTAAAATGTATCCTGCCAAATAATCCGATTATCAAGTTTCTCAATCTTTTTTTGCGGTGCAAATTTAACCGCTCGCCGCGCCAACGCCGTTTCTTCCCGCGGTGTCAAAACAATGGTTTTATTTCGCGGCGCCTTATATTCAGTCACGCTTCTTCACCAAAACGATTGTTAATCAATAAAGTCAAATCATCTATTGCTTTTTGCGCTTCGCTGCCGCTTGCCGTAATCCTGACGGTTGTTCCTTTGGATGCTGCCAACATCATCAGACTTAAGATAGAACTGCCATCCACTTTTTGACCGTCTTTTTCAACCGTAATTTCGGCATCCGTGTCGGCAATACACTTCACAAAAGCAGCCGCCGCACGAGCGTGCAATCCTTTTTGATTACAAATTGTCAGTTCTGTTTCAAGCACGCTCATTTAGAGGTCCCGCCCAACAACATTGAGGCAACATTGATATATTTTTTGCCGGCTTCCTGTGCGGCATTTGCACATTCATTCAGCGGCATATCTTTACGCGCCGAAGCAAGCTTAATCAACATCGGCAAATTCACACCGGCAATCACATCAAAATTACCGTGTTCAATCACCGACATCGCCAAATTTGACGGCGTACCGCCGAACATATCGGTCAGCAACAACACGCCTTTGCCGGAATCCATTGCCTTGGCCTTTGCCAGAATTTCCTGCCGACGCGCATCCATATCATCTTCCGGACCGATACAGACACAAGATACTTTATCTTGTTTACCGACAACGTGCTCCATTGCCGCCAAAAATTCCAACGCCAAATTACCGTGCGTCACAAATACCAAGCCGATCATTTTATGATACCGCCCGTCCAAGTTTTAACGGCGCCGAAAGATTTAAGCAATTCCTCTTTACTCTTGGCGCGGAAAATTTCATCGGCACGAATACGGCGACCGTTCAATACAATATCTTCCACATTTTCCACCGCAACGGCATACACACGCACCACGACTTCACCGTGTAATTCGCAAATCATAACGACCTCGGATTCAGCCAAAACATTTTTTGTTTCAGCATCGATATTATCCAAAATAATCGAACGACGCTCATCACGTTTCAGCAACGCGGTTTGTTTGCCGTCAAACTGCAGAATCGGCTCTTGCGGCTCGCCGTCACGTGCATCGATAAAAATTGCCAACTCGCCGTATTTATTTTCGATAATTTCAAAAAAGTCCTGCTTTTCCATAAGTGTATAATATTGATTTTCCATTGTTCATTCCTCGAAAAAAAATTATTCCGTTTTGCATACTTTATTACACTTTTTTACAAAAGTAAATCTTAACTTTCGATTATCCAAAAAAATGTGATTGGAAACAAAAAAGACAGCCATTCTTGAATGAACGACAGAGAGAACCGAAAATCTTCTCGCAGAAAAAGACGGTAATTGCGAGGAGTCGAAGACGTCCTTGAACACCCCCCGCAGAAAAAGACTGTAATTGCGAGGAGCGTCAGCGACGTGGCAATCTCCTGCCAAACAGTGTAGTGTCGTATAAAGATAAAATCATACCCCGCACGATATGGCGCAATATATTAAAGTCATACCTTGCACGGCACGGCGTGTCCGTCTTGCTACGCTTCGCTTGCTTCAGTCACTCGTTCACTAAATTCGCCTTCACTTTCGTTTTGGCTCATTAAGTGTCCTTCGCCTGTCGTCCGAAAACAACATTTTGAGGTTGTTTTTGTTCCTCCAGCATCAAGGGGGACTTTATTTTTTGCCCTAAGGCCGCGCAGCGACGAATGAGATTATCGCGTCGGTTGCATCGCAACCTCCTCATAATGACGATTCTCTTTTTGCATTGTTTTTTGCGTCGTGTACAAAGCAGTATATAAGCCACTTTACCGGCACAACCTCTCTTAAAATCCGGATAGCGTGCGTAAATACGCCGATATTTTTCAACGACGTGTACAAAGCAGTACATAAGCAAAAAATTTACCGGCACTGACTTGCTAAAAATCCGGATAATGTGCTTAGTACGAAGCTGTTTTTTTGCGCGGTGTACAAAGCAGTACATAAGCAAAAAAACAGCAAGTAATAAGCCATTAGACTGATTTTTACTTTTTAAGGTGAGATGTCAGAACACGCAACACCTTCACCAACTCCGGCTTCATTTGAGAGCGTTCAACCACCATATCCACCATACCGTGTTCCAACAGATATTCGGCACGCTGAAAGCCTTCCGGCAATTTTTCGTGAATGGTTTGCTCAATCACACGCGGACCGGCAAAGCCGATGAGACAACCTTTTTCAGCCATATTGATATCACCGAGCATTGCAAAAGATGCCGACACACCGCCGGTTGTCGGGTCGGTTAAAATAGAAATAAACGGCACACCGGCTTCTTTAAGTTCATTCACGGCAGCAGTTGTACGTGCCATTTGCATCAGCGAGAGCATACCTTCTTGCATACGTGCACCACCGGAAGATGCCACGGTGATAAACGGCTCTTTGTTTTTTAGGGCAGTATGCGCTGCCGTAACGATTCCTTCACCGACGGCCTGTCCCATTGAACCGCCCATAAAAGAAAAATCTATTGCCGCCACCACACAGGTTATACCGCCGATTTTACCGCGTGCCACCTGAATAGCATCGTTTGTGCCGTTTTTTTTTCGATTGGCTTTCAATCTGTCGGTATATTTTTGAATATCCTTAAACTTCAGCGGGTCATCAACAATCGGCGGAAGCGACATCAATGTATATTTGTCGTTATCAAACAAAAGTCGAAAACGCTTTTCGATATACAAACGCAAATGATGACCGCAAGCCGTACACACATAAAACGATTCTTTGAGCTCGGTAGAAAACAACATCTGATTGCAACTCGGACAACGTACCCACAGGTTATCCGCAACCTCTTTCGGGGTTGTTTTTTGCATCTTCGGACGAACAATATCTGTCAACCAATTCATAAGCGTTTATCCCTTTTTTGCGCCTTTGAAACCGCGCCACCAACCTGATTTTTTAGCTTTATCGGAAGATTCCGCCTGATTTTTTGCCTTTTCCTGCAATCCGACTATGTCTTGTTTCAAACCGCTGACGGTTTCATTAAGCTTAGCCTGTTCTTTGTTTAAGACACGATTCGCCTTACGCTGCTGACGCAAATCACGGCGCATCGGCGAATACCCGAACCACGCACCGATACGACCTAAAATATAGCCGAAAATCGTGCAGCACGCCAACACCAAATGCGGATTGATAAAATATTCTTTCCACGGCGCAAAGCTGATACCGTGTTCAGAAGATGTTGCACAACACACAGCCCAAACAGCCGCGGCAACAAACGGCAATATAATCAGATAATGCAGAAATTTCATTTTTTACTCCTTTGTTTTTGCGAACAAATCAGGAATTTAAACGTATATGCAATTCCTTACCTGTTTTAAAATGGACAATATTTTTGGAAGGAACTTCCACCTGTTTTTTATTTTTAGGGTTAATTGCGATTCGCGGCTTACGTTGACGCACCGAGAAAGCTCCGAAACCGCGGATTTCGACTCTGTCTCCCGCAGCCAAAGCGCTCGTCAGCTTATCAAACACCACATCGACAATATGGTCAATTTCTTTTAAGGTCAAATTCGGCATTTTTGCCGCAATTCTTTCTACTAATTCAGATCTTGTCACTTTATCCTCACACAAAAAATTAAGTTAATTCAAAATTTGTAACATTATTACATCGTTCTTTTTAAGATATCCAGACAATTTTTACGATTTTACACAAACATCGGGGGCACGCAAATACATCGGTTTCGGATAATTAAGTTTATGCGCCTTGTATTTTTCCAGTGCACACGCGGCAATATCGCTTATTGAGGCACTTTTATCCATACGAATCGCGTGCAACACCAAGCCGCTCGGCTTATCCAAAAAACGCTCCGCCCCGTCACCGATAAGCGTTACCGCTTTTCCCTTGAGCAGCGGCAAAATATCCTCATACGGCAAAGCCTGCGCATCAGACAATTTTTCCAAACGACCGTTAAACAGCTGCACATAAAAATCATCGCGTTTTGTTTCTATAATCACGGCATTCAGAGACGAAAGTTCGGATATATCAAGCGAGTGCATATATGCCTCAAATGCCGTCACACCGGTAACGGCCGTTTGCGGCGAAGCCAGCGCAAGTGCCCGAGCCGCCGCCACCGACGAACGCACACCCGTAAACGACCCCGGTCCGACACAAACGCCGAGTAAACCGATTTGCGCAAACTTCAGATTTCTTTTTGCAAGCATTTCGGCAATTTGCGGCACCAGAATTTCTGCCTGTCCGAATTCCGCCTGCATCTCAAAGCGGTCAATCACGCGATTTTCATCAAGCAACGCAATATTGCACCCGCTTGCCGTCGTATCAAATGCTAATGTGTACATTGTCGTTTTTTACCTTTAAAAATTAGGAAATATTTGTTAAAAATAATTGCTTGCTATGTTATATAGTATAAAATAAAGCGGAGTGCAAACATTTTTTATCAAATAAAGACCTAATGATGAGTATGGAACTGTTAAAACACATTATCTTATTAAGTATTGTTGTGGAAACGACAATGATTGTCGTGATTATGGCAATGCAGGTCAAAATATATAAATACCGCCGTAAAATCTATTTTATCAAACGCGACCGCGAACGTTGCAATGAAATGCTGTTTTCGGCAAAAGACGGATATTTTTGCTTTGTGTACCCCGACCAAAAGGTCAAAGATAAACAAAAAGATATTGTCGAACGCTGTTCGCGGCGTCTGGCCGTAATGCTCGGTCTGAAAAACGGTATCGTTTCCTCCTTTGCCAATGTCCTCGACGCGTTCCATAAAGAAGACACGCGAATCTTGAAAAAATACATTTCCCTTTTGCAGCAGGAAGGGCACGCTTTTGAGGATATTTTGCGTCTCAAAGACAGTGAACGCCTTGTTTGTGTTTACGGCAGCCGCATTAACGGCGCAGACGGCAATCATTATTGCGATGCGATATGGTTTCGTGATGTCAGTGCCGAAAACGCAAAAATAACCGCGCTTGAAAATGCCCGTCAATCCGTGCAAAATGACGTTGCCGAGCTTGAAAATATGATTGACGGTATAAACTACCCGTTGTGGCTTCGCGATGAAAACTTAAATTTAATCGCCGTCAATAAAAAATATGTGGAATACAGCGGTGCGGCAAATAAATCCGAGGTTCTGGAAAAAGGTGTCGAACTGACCAACAACAACGGCGATTCCGTCGCCAAAAGAATTGCAACGGAAGCTCAACTCAGCAAAAAAATACAAAAGAGCCCGTTAAATATGGTGCGCGGAGGTGCACTTTATAATTATGAAATACAGGAAAATCCGTATTTCATTGCCGATAATTTAGATAAAATCGGCACCGTCGGACTTTTAACAGACCATACGGAATTGGAAAAACTTAAACGCAATTTTAAAGTCAATCAAAACAGCCATCTGGAAATTTTAGGTACACTCGGCACGGCATTTGCCATTTTTGACGGCAATATGAATCTGTTTTTCTATAATCCGGCGTTTCGCGATTTATGGAATCTTGATAACGATTTCCTAGAAAAAACACCGACCTATCCGCAATTTTTAGATACGATTCGCGAACATAAACTCTTACCGCCGGTTCCGGATTTCAAAACTTATAAGGAAGATGAACAAAGCGTTTTCAAAGGGTTATGGGAAACAAGAGAAGACCTTTTGCATTTGCCTGACGGACGAACGATTCGGCGCTTCCGCACCCCGCACCCGAACGGCGTAATTTTTGCGTTTGAAGATGTCTCCGACCGTTTGGCGACAATGCGTCGTTTAAATGATTTGACTTCAATGCAACAGTCCATTTTAGATAATTTGAGCGATTCGGTTGTCATTTTCGGCACCAATCAGCGGCTGAAATTTTACAATCGAGCCTACCTCAAACTCTGGAGCCTTGATTTTGCAAAAATGCAGGATGAACCGAAACTCGAAAAGATTCTCAACTATCAAAAACTGTTTTTCTCAAACGTTGCCGATTGGGATATTTTTAAGCAAAGTATGATTTCCAACATCACCGAAGGCCGAAAATTTGATTTGTTGCGTGATGACAATGTCAATATTTCCGTATCGCCGCTCATCTTCTACGACGGCTCGATAATGATTACATATACGGTCAAACCGAATAAGGAGAAAAAATAATGTTTGACGATTCAGAAAGCAGCAAGTTGCCTCAAGCACCGGAAGAAAGCACAGAAGAAAATGCCGAAACGACATCTTTAGGCAAACGCAACAACAAAGGCTTTGATGACAGTGAACGTCTGACCCTGCGCATTGATGCGTTGGAGGCGGAAAAATATCAGGCAAAAAAAACAAAAAAAGATCCGAATAAGCTTCCGAAAAATGTCAAAAAAATCAAGACCAAAGTACGTCAGCTTGAGGACGATGATGATGAAGACGAAGATTTAATGGATCACGATGTGATTCGTTCTTTGCGTCAGTTGCAAATCAACCAAAACGATGCGTCAAATGCCGATTCTTCGCTTATCAATGCCTTATTTGAAAACGAACGTCAGCAAATTATGCAAAATACAAACATAGAAATTTCACGACATCAGGAAAATGCCGGTCGGCAAAACGCGTTGGAACAAGCGGATACAATGTTGCGCAAAGCCGATATGAAACGTATGAATACGCAAGAATTTATGAATGAAATGAAAGATGCGATTTATAATCCGAGCAAATTACGCCGTGAAGCTTTGCAAGACCAGATTGCCAAACAGATGGGTATTGAAGGAAAAATCGAAAAACGCAGTGAAGGAACGGTTATTGAAGGTGTTAAAAAGGTAAAAGAACTGAGCGGAGACAGGCAGGTTCAGCAACTTAAAATTGACGATGTTGAAAAAATCGGTGCACAAAAAATGAATCAAAACGAAACGGCCGAGCTTATACTCAAAAAATCCGGACAAACGGCCCGTCTGGCAGAACTTAAACGCGACGGCAACATTAAACAGGAAAAGCCGCACAGCCAAGAGCACGCGCAAAAAAAGGGCAGCAAGTCGTATTCGGCACAAATGAAAGAAATACTTAAAGAATCACTCAAGAAAAACGATAAGGCAAGATAATACTTTATTTTGCCTTAAATATGTTTAAATAGTATAATATATTGTTTATTTCCGGCACTATTGCGGTTTATTGGACGAGTTTATCTTTCAAACCATTGTCCGTTTCAGAATTGCGTTCGTATTCCGGTTTATTTAATTACCTACACAAAAGAGACAAAAATCTTGCATTTTGAAAATTTTTCTGATAATATGAATGGTAGATAGGATATTTTCGGAGAGATTCTGATGTGTGCAAAATATGCAAGTTTGAAAGACAGGTTATTGGCTGCTGAGGCGAGTATACGCGGTTTAGATGCGGTGAAAGACAAGTATCTACCGTTGGAACAAGATGGAGTGATATATAATCTCTATAATCTGCCGGACGGTTTTGTGATTAAGGGTAATGTGGATTTAATGTTTAAAGGCCTGACAAAACTTCCTGATTTATCAAAGGTGATTGTTA
Organism: Alphaproteobacteria bacterium; assembly: GCA_017479985.1. Taxonomy (GTDB): domain Bacteria; phylum Pseudomonadota; class Alphaproteobacteria; order RF32; family CAG-239; genus RUG410. The sequence continues at coordinate 52,178 of JAFVBL010000021.1, forward strand.
AAGGATATTTTACTTGCGGTAGCAATCAATTGACCACATTAGAAGGCGCGCCGCAAAAGGTCGGCAGCGGTTTTTACTGTCATTACAATCACCTGACCACATTGGAAGGTGCACCGAAAGAAGTCGGCGGAGAGTTTTATTGCCCGGAGAATAAATTAACATCTTTAAAAGGCGTGCCACAAAAAATAGAGGGTAGTTTTAATTGCTCGGAGAATCAACTTACTTCATTGGAAGGTGCACCGCAAAAAGTTGGTGGAAATTTTAATTGCTCGGGGAATCAACTTACTTCATTGAAAGGTGCACCGCAAAAAGTTGGTGGAAATTTTAATTGCTCGTATAATCAGTTGACGTCATTGAAAGGCGTGCCACAAAAAATAGAGGGTAATTTTTATTGTTCTGATAATCAACTTACTTCGTTGGAGGGCGCACCGGAAGAAATCAGCGGAGATTTTCACTATGAATATAATCAGCTAACAACCTGGGAGGGAGCACCGCGTGTAGTCGGCGGAGCTATTTGGTGCTATGGCAATCAGCTGACTTCTTTGTTTGGTATATCGCAGATGAAAGATGAAAATAATATTTACAGTGATCAGGAAGTCTGCGGAAAATATGACCTGTCCGCTTCCGGATTTACGTATGAAGAATTGCTAAATACTTCGCGATATAAGAGCGAAGCTGCGCATCGGAAAATATCCGCAGCGCAACATCAAACAGAAGATGTAACGCCGAAAAAAGCAAAAACAGAGCTTAAAATAGAAGCTGATGCGCAAACAGAAATCGTCAGAGCAAAATTTCAGGAATGGTTAAAAAATAAAGAATCCGAAAAAAAATAAATCACAAGAAAGAGGCCGTTATTCTTGGGTATAACAGTGAACCGAGGACCCCGTGCAGAAAGCGCGGTCATCGAATTTATTAACATCTGCAAGAATGACGTGTTTTGTTTCTTTTAGTCCTTTATTCCGCCCAAGGTCACCCAATGTCTAAGAACATCGTCACGTCGCTACTCTCCTCACGATGACCGTATTTTTCTTTGAGGTCATAATGCAAAGATTGCACAGTTTTTAGGGATATTGCTTCTTATTTTATTTTTTTTGCAATCACAAACTGCGCGCCGATTTTCATAAACTTATCGGTGCGTTGTTTTTTGAGCTTGTCATAGTTGACTGCTGTCAATTCCTGAAGATTCTGTTTGAGGGCCGTGCGCAAATTTTCAAATGCTTCATTCGGTTTGCGATGCGCCCCGCCGAGCGGTTCCGGCACAATTTCATCAATAATACCGAGTCTTTTCAAATCTTGTGCCGTCAAATGCAATGCCTCGGTTGCTTCCTTTGTTTTATCTGCCGAGCGCCACAAAATAGAAGCACACCCCTCCGGCGAAATAACGGAATAAATCGAATGTTCCAACATCAGCACCTTATCGGCAACAGCAATGGCGATTGCCCCGCCGGAACCGCCTTCGCCGATAACGGTCGCAACAATCGGTGTTTTAATTTGCAAACATTTTTCAATAGACGAAGCGATAGCTTCCGCCTGCCCTCTGGCCTCGGCATCAACCCCCGGATACGCACCGGCCGTATCAACAAAACTCAATACCGGCAGTTTGAATTTTTCTGCCATATCCATCAGGCGTTGTGCTTTGCGATACCCTTCCGGTTTGGCCATACCGAAATTATATTTAATTCGTGAATCCAAATCGTTACCTTTTTCTTGCCCGATAATAACAACCGGCATATTTTCAAACGTACCCAACCCGCAAACCATAGCGGCATCGTCACCAAAACGACGATCGCCGGCAAGCGGTACAAAATCCGTAATCAGATTTTTAATATAATCCAAACAATGCGGCCGGTTCGGGTGACGGGCAATTTGTGCTTTTTGCCACGGAGTCAAATGGTGATAGACGTGCTCCGTATGTGTTTGCAGATGTTTTTGCAACTTTTTTATTTCTTTGCTGACATTTATATTTTCATCTCCGGCAATAGATTGTAAATGCGCAATTTTTTCTTCTATTTCCACAATTATTTTTTCAAAATCCAGAACATTTGTCTCGTTATCACTCATTTTAACCTCTCTTAATTTTTAGGCAGTTTAACACATTTTTCCAAAATGTTTAGTCTTTTTTTTAAACTGTTAAATCTTATTTTCCATAACCAGTAAAACATTCCGACAAATAATGTAAAAATATGTTTTAAAACACTTCTCGGGACTTGCAATTATTGATAAAGTATGATATAAAGCCGTTATCAATTAAGTTACTTACATATTTTTATCAACTAAATCAAAATGTTATGGAGAAAAATTATGATGTAACCCTTAAGGGTATTGTATGCGAATGGAATGCCGAAGCAGAGAACGAAGTTCTGGTGACTATTGCAGTTTCCTCGGCGACGATGCACAATCAGCACGGTGCAACTTGGAACTTTCCGACCCCGCCGCTGGTACCTGTTACAATCAAATCGGCAAGCCCGTTTTCCGAAGATGAACGGCAAGCCCTGTCAACTCTCGGTACCTTTGTCGAATTACTGGTGACGGGAACTAAAGACCTGAACTGTGTCGGACTTGCAAGTTTTGCCGTACGAGAAGAACGCCGTCTGGAGGACTTTATGGAAGCCTTGTTGCTTGTATCCTGAGAATTCCCGCTGCACGTATTCCGATTTTAAGAGTAAACCCCGCTGATACACGTATCTGCGGGGTTTTGCTTTTTCTGAAAGGTCTGCTTTTTATTCAATCACCAAAATCAAACTGTCTTTAACATCTTTAACTTTCGCGGTTGCACCTTTTTTAAGCGGTTTTTCCGCATACGCAAGCCAGTACGTATCCCCAACCTTGACCTTTGTCTGATTATCGACCACATCTTCGGCCACCGTCACAATGCGACCGACATATTGCTGGGCCGAATCATTGAGGTTGCGATATTCCTTCGGTGTTTGCATCTTTTTAAAAATAAAGCGATAAGAAAACCAACCGACAACGGCAAATATTACCGAAAACACGGCAAACCAAACAATTTGAGTTGAAAGTGCAAAATCTGCAAAATACGTCAGTAAACTCATTGCTATACCGGCAAATCCGAACCAAATCAGATACGTCCCCGGCACAACCAACTCCAAGATAGAAAGCCCTAAACCCAAAATAAGCCAGTTTGTTGCATCTGTTTCAAATAACATTGCGACCTCCGCTTATTTTTTTGATTGTTTCAAACTGCTTTTGGCGACTTCGGCAATACCGGCAATTGTTCCCATAACCTGCGTTGCATCAACCGGCAGCATCAAAAGCTTTTCATTCGGAGAGGTCACAATTCCTTGCAGAGCATCAATATATTTCTGCCCCAAAAAATACGAAAGCGCATTTTGATTGCCTTTTTCAATAGCTTCGGATACAAGGCGGGTTGCGGTTGCTTCCGCTTCTGCCGAACGTTCGCGTGCTTCTGCTTCGCGGAATGCCGCTTCTTTGCTACCTTCCGCCTCCAAAATAACGGCTTGTTTTTCACCTTCGGCTTTCAAAATTTCTGCCTGACGCAAACCTTCTGCTTCCAAAATATTGGCACGTTTATCACGTTCGGCCTTCATCTGACGAGCCATTGCATCAATCAGGTCCTTCGGCGGCGTAATATCTTTAATTTCGACACGTGTTACCTTAACACCCCACGGAATTGTTGCCACATCAACAACATCGAGCAACAACTGATTGATTTTGTTGCGTTGCGACAGCAGTTCATCAATTTCCATACTGCCGATAACGGTACGAATATTCGTCATCACCAGATTCATAATAGCATAATCGAGATTTTCCACCTGATATGCGGCTTTAACTGCATCTTGAATTTGATAAAACAAAACGCCGTTGACTGTAACCATTGCGTTATCTTTGGTAATAACTTCTTGTGAAGCAACTTCCAAAACCTGCTCTTTGCGGTTGATTTTTGCCCCGATACTTTCAAAAATCGGAATCAATATGTGAAATCCCGGCTTGAGCGAACGTGTATATTTACCGAAATTTTCAACGGTATATTCATATCCCTGTTGCACAATAACCACATATTTCATTATAATGGCAAAAACCAACACGGTTAAAACGATTGCGACTTCCATTGTTTTTCCTTTCAAATCATTTTTCCTGAAGTTAAGGTTATACTTTTTAATATAAGAATCAAGCAAAAAATTTAAATAAAGTAAAAAGCCCTGCCGAATTATGACAGAGCTTTTGTCTGTTTCAAAGAATAAACTTAACGTGACTGTTGCGCACCTTTGGCCAGTTGCTTCAATGAGTATGAAGCGTTTTTCACTTCTCTGGCAACCGATTGACCGTTTTGCGCTTTAACAATAAAGTCTTTGCCCGTATCACCGTCGGTTATGGCGGTATAAGTCGTTGCCACACCGTTTTCCTTTGTTTTTAATATACCACGCAGTTTATCTGCCTTCTGAGAAACAAAATCCTCACCGGCATTCGGATCAACCACCGCTGTCGGCGAAAGCTTTACGCGGCGATAAGTGGCATATTGCACTGCATCTTCACTTGCCGTCAGCGGTGTTTTCATACTCATCTTTGCACCGTCAACAGTACGATTCACCGTACCGTCTCTATGACGCACCACCTTAAATTTATGTTCAACACCTGCAGCATCAGTCATTTTACCGGTAATATGATAACCTTTTTGATCAATAACCGCTTTGGCTGCAGCCAATTGAGCTTGTGTCGGATTCTGAAGGTCTGTCACTCCCGCTTTTTGTAATTCACGTTGTAATGCCACCTGATAAGCATAATTTTCAACATCTGCATTCAAATTACCGGTGCGTGGAATTGTGACATTATAATCTTGTTTTTTATGTAAAAAGCTGAAAACACCGGATTGTTTTGCACTGCCGGAAGCGTTTGTTGTTTCCGGCATATGCAGTTCTACCGGTTTCTTGGTTGGGTCCTGAAGGATATTAACACCTTTCGCCGAAGGTAATTCCGCTTTTTGAATCGGTGCGGTCGGAACAGTATTATTACCGCCGTTGCCGCCATTACCTTGGTTGAGATGAGAGGCACCGCCATTGCCGTGCGGCGTATAACCGTCACGAAGGTTAATTCGGGCACATTCGGCATCAAAACTCTGACGATTGCCGACAAAATCTTGCAATTCTTTAGCTTGTTCGGACGAGAAATTTGCCGTTTTGAGATAATCCGCCATTACGCGGCTCGGAATAGCACCGTGACTGGCACGCGGCAACTTATTCATCGCATCGTCAAGCCCCATTGCTCTGAGTTTTTCTTCCAAAGCCGTCGGTCCCATTTGGGTGGCATACCACATATCCCCTCCCTTATTGAAACTGTCTGCCGGCAAGGTTACGGCTGCTCCACCCTCAGTCAATTCGGCACCGTCAACCGGCTGCATCCCCGGTGCATACGGAACTTTGATATCCGGTTGCTTCGTAATGTCATTCGGTCCCCATTGTCTGTCTTCCATATTTTCGGTAAAAGATTTATTCGGGTCCCAAGGCTTTCCGCCATTTCCGTTATTTCCGCCATTACCTGATGCGGCATTTGAGCCGAAACCGAGCATACTTTTGAGGTTTTGTGTTTGTTCGGCAATAAAATTCTGCGCCGTATCAGTCATAAATATACCACCGACAGCCGTACTCAAACCGGCAGCAACGGCCTTGCCCTTAGATGCCTTAATCCGATTGATTAAATTCATTGCGGTTTCTCTGTCTTCCGCCGACATATTCGGCGCCATTGCTTCCAATTTTGCCATTACTTTTTCGTCACCGTTACGAATAAGCCCCGTCAAATTGCTGACGGCTTGTTTTGCCGGAGATTTATTAAACAACTTTCCGAAGATTCCTTTAGCAGGAGCCTCTTGTTCAGGCATATACTTTTGCAAAAGAGCCGTAAGGTCTTTTTTTGCCGCCGATGCTTCGTGATTTGCGTGGAAATACTGCCCCAAACCTGATGCAGCCGTAATGACACCCGTAACTTTATATTTTGCCAACCCCATAACAGTGGTCTGCACGGCAGCCTGTCCCGCAGCCTGAGCCCCAATTCCTGCCAGACTTCCCAATGCACCGAATGCCAAAGTACCGGATGCTGCCATAGCACCTGTAAACACGGCAGAAGTTGCAAATAATGCAGTCTGACGCATAAGATTCATAGCCTCTTCGCGGTTATTGTTCAGATATTTGAAAAATCCGCCGATTGAGCCTTTGCCGTCATTTTGTTCTTTATAAGTATTATACGATTTTTTAAATGCACCGGCAAGTTTCCAACCCTGTCTTGCCGTAACCCCAATCGGCCCCAAAGCCACAGCCAAACCTGCCGTCCAAGCAATATTTTTAGCACCTTCTTTAACCGCCGCCATCAATTTAGGATGTTTTCCGGTCATTTCTTTTTTCTGTTCGGCCGCACGTGCCGGCGTTTGACTCATATTTGTTTTGCGCGCCAAACGCGAAGCATACATTGCGTTTTTCTCGGTATAGGCGCAATTTGTTGCCTTATAAATATTGGTTACGACATATTTTGTAAATTGCGCGGCGTGTTCTTTTTTCTTTTCCGGATCCTGTTGAATATTTTTCCAGTCTTCTTCGGAAAGCTTATTTTCCGTCAAATATTGTTTCAGCCATTTATTGCGTTCTTCTTCCGAAGCCATAACCTGACGAATGGAAGTATTGACGTTACCCAAAAATTGCGCACTGAGCTCTTCTAATTTTTCGTGATAGCGCGCCAATGCTTTTTGCTGATCTTCATCAGGCGCCTCAATGGAAAGTTGTGTCAATGCCGCCGTACGTAAGATTTCCAATGTTTCTTTGAGGATTTTCGGCTCTTCTTTGGCCAATGCCCGAATACCGGCATCTTTACCCAATTCGCTCGGAACAGAATATTTTGCCCCGCTTGTCAAATCCGACCACTTATCCTCATTGGCTTTAACTTGTTCGGCGCTCGGCAATTCACCGTCCAAACCGTTGGTTTTATCGTAATCGGCAAGTTTTTGTTCCAATTCATCGGCGTGTTCATACTGATATCCCTCTATCCCGCGCGTCAGAATTTCCACATAGTCTTTGACCATCGGCGCATTATCTTCATCAAGATTTGTTTCCGCTAACTCTTTTTGTGCATATTTTTCAATTTCTTTGATTTCTGCCTGACGTTTGTTGATTTCTTCGAGATTCGGATTTTCCTGAGCGGCCAGTCCTTCAATTTCACGCGCCAGATTTTCGCGTTTCATAAACAAATCATACGATGTCATACCATCAAATTTCGAGTTCGGCTGTTCTTGTTCCGGTTGAGGCTGTTCTTGCGAAGGAGATTCTTGCTGAGGCTGTTGCGGTTTCGGCTGTTCTTCACTCACTTTTTCTTGTTCCGTTTTTTCTTGAGAAGTTTTATCTTCAGAAACTTCCCGCGACGGCTCCTCTTGTGCAGGTTGTTCCTGCTGAGCTGAATCCAATTCACTGCGTTGCGCCAATTTTTCTTTCTGTGCGGCAATTTTAGAAAGAACCGCATCGCGTTGGCTTTTCGGTAAATTTGCACCGGAAATATTCAATAATTCTTCTATTTTAGCCAATGAATCCGCATCATAATCATCAATATTTGACTGTGATACGTTAGACAAGAAGTCTGTCGCACTTTGCGCATTGCTTGCGGCATCTTCCGCTTTTTGCTTAAATTCCTCATTTGTCATATCAGCCATTTTCGTACTCCTTACAGCTTTACTATTTTTGTCAGTATAACGCACTTTTTTTCAAAATACAAGCAAAAAATGACAAAATTTTGATATTTTTTTGTTAATATTGTCAAATTATAATGTATTCGGTCAATAATCAGTTTTTTTGCTATACTTTCCTATTTTATATGATATAACAGTTTTAGTTTAAGAGAGGTTAACGGAACACAAATGCAAGCATTAACAAAAAAATTTATATGGCTGTCGGTTTTCAGTTTTGTCGTATGGAGTATCATACCGATGTTGCGGCTATCTCTTTCAATGGATACGCAAGAGGCAATCGTTTGGGGCAAATACTGTCTTTGGGGAACAACCAAGCATCCGCCGTTTTCCGGTTGGATTGCATACACGTGGTATATGCTGTTCGGGCAAAATGACAATGTTATGTACGCACTGAGCCAGATTTTTGTGATACTCGGCGTGGTGTATATCTACAAATTGGCACAATGTTTTTTGAATAAAATTCAATCTGTTATGGCTGCGGCATTGCAATTCGGCATTATTTATTACGGATTTTCCGCACCGGAATTCAATGTAAATGTGATTTCGGTCGGATTATGGCCGATGTGCGCTTATTACTTTTGGCGCGGTTACACACAAAACCGTTGGCGCGATTGGCTGCTGTTCGGTGTCTTGGTCGGACTTAATTTACTCAGCAAATATGTGGGAGCAATGCTACTCATTGCGCTCGGAATTTTTGCAATTTCAGATAGAAACACAATCAAGTTAATTAAAAACATTAAAATATACGGTGCGATTTTTACCGCTGTTTTGTTGTTGGCACCGCATCTTTGGTGGCTGTGGCAAAACGATTTTGAATCGTTTAATTATATCTCATCGCGCAGTCACGGCGGAGATGTAACTTCTGTTTGGAGGCATATAATTTACCCGCTTAAGTTTTTGGGTGCGCAAATATTGTTTGCAACGCCGGCACTTTTGACGTTTGTGTATTTTTGGCGGCGCAATCAAGAAAAAACGGAACTGCCCGCACCGCGCCGCCTAAAATTGCTCAAAGACCTCTTTATCTCCTTTGCTTGCACCCGAAATGATTCATATAATACTCAAAGTGACGCATCTGCAGCCCGTTTTATTTTCTGCACGGCAATCATTCCGGTGGCGGTATTTGCAACAATATGCCTTATTACCGGCAATGCGGCAAAAAGTATGTGGGGATTTCCGTGTTTATTTATGTGGGGAACGGCATTGTTTTATTTTCTCCCGCCAAAAGTCGATGAAAACACCGCCGAGCGTTTTCTGAACATAATGTTTGTCTGGGTTGCATTGTTTGCGTTTGCCTACGGTGTTCAATGCGTGGTAACAACAAGCCAGCGCTACCGCACCGATGTTCGGCAGGTAGCGGCAACTTTAGAGCAAAAATGGCAGCAACATACCGGCAAACCGCTTGAATATGTCGGTGCCGACGTATGGTTCGGAGACATTATGGCGCTTTATGCTTCGCACGAGATTAAACCTATGATTTGGATGAAACCAAAAAGCAATCCGTGGTTTAATCAGGCTGATTTCGAACAAAAAGGGGCGCTTCTGATTGCCTCGGAAAAAGGCGAATATGCAAATTATCAAAAAATGTACGGTAACAGAGTTTCCGCACCGCAAAAAATGATGCTTGAATTTCAAAACTATTTTGGTAAAACTAAAACAAAAGAAATAATATACGGATTTTATGAACCTTGGGAGGTTGAAAATGCCGAAAAAGAATAAATTGGTCAGTATTGTAATTTCCGCCTATAACGAACAGAATAACGTGGCGGAATTGCATAAACAACTCGACAGCGCCTTAAAAAAATGTGACAGCGTTGATTTTGAATATATTTTTGTTGATGACGGCAGCAAGGATAAAACATACGAAAATTGTCTGAAATTACAAAAAAAAGACACACGCGTCAAAATTGTGCAACTCAAACGTAATTTCGGACACGAAATCGCAATGACTGCCGGTATGGATTATGCCAAAGGTGACGCCGTGATTTTTATGGATGCGGATTTGCAACACCCGCCGGTTTATATTCCGCAAATGATTGAAGCGTGGCAAAACGGTAAAGAAATTGTATTAACGAAACGGTTGGATAATGCCGCAACATCAAAACTCTATAAACTGTGCGCCAAGGCGTTTTATTATGTGCTGAACCTGCTTTCCGATATGCCGATTATGGAAAGTGCGCCTGATTTCCGCCTGCTTGACCGCAAATATGTAAATTTTCTGAAAGGATTTAACGAACAGGACAGATTGTTCCGCGGCTTACTCAGCTGGATTATGCCGCAGGATAATGTTGCGATTATCGATTTTAAGGCACCGGAACGGTTTAGCGGCGAATCAAAATATAATTTTATTAAGTCACTAAAATTAGCAATCAACAGTATTGTTCAATTTTCGGTTATGCCGCTCAGAATTGCCACCGGATTGGGAATTGTTGCGGCAATAATGGCTTTGCTGATGGGCGTGTATGTATTCTTTGAACACTTCTTTTTGCATAATCCGACCCCGGGATATGCCACGATTATGGTTACGGTGGTATTTTTGGGCGCGGTGCAACTGATTTGCCTCGGTATCATCGGCGAATATATCGGCAAAATTCATATGGAAGTCAAAAAACGCCCGTTGTATGTGGCTGATTTTATTGAAAAGAAAGCAAATAGGAATGAGTCTGAAAATCATATTTAATGCCGATGATTTCGGTATCAGCCGCGGTGTCAATGCGGCGATTGTCGAAGCACATACCAAAGGTATTTTGAACAGCACCAGTTTAATGGTCAACCAGCAGTTTGCCGATGAAGCGGTCGCGGCGGCAAAAAAAATGCCGGCTTTGGCAGTCGGACTGCATCTGAATCTGACAAATGAAACACCGGCGGCAAATCCGGCGGAAATTCCGCTTTTGGTCGGAACGGACGGAAAATTGAAAAACGGTTTTGTAAATTTGCTGCTGCTCTCAATTTTACATCCGAAAGCTTTTGCCGCACAAACAGAAATCGAGGTGCGCGCACAAATGCAAAAGTTTACGGCAAACGGGCTGAAACCGACGCATATTGACGGACACCGTCACGTACATTTAATTCCCGAAGTATTTAAAATTGTGCGCAAAATACAAGAAGAATATAAGATTCCGCGCGTGCGGACAATGAATGAAAATGCGCTTAATACGATTTTGCAGAACCGATCCAAAAGTTGGCTGTTTGACGGCGGCCTCGTCAAATATTTTATTTTACGCTTTTTAACGTGGTGGAACGGCTATAAATCCGACGTATATTTTTACACGATTTTATTTACTTGCAAAATTTCGCACGAACAATTTCGGAATATACGGATTCCGCGCGGGTATAAAGCCGTTGAAATTATGATTCATCCGGGTTACCCTGATATAGACAAACAAATGCCGGATACAATCTGGGACAAGAATATTCTGTCTGATTGGCGCACTGTAGAATTACAAACTTTGCTTCATAAAGAAGTGCTCAACAATATTCACGAGACGGGAGAAAACAATGATTAAGCTGATTATAAAACTATATTTATGGGCGGAAAATCTGTGGTTTACTTTTCCTGAAAAATTGCGTTTTTTGCTGGTCGGCGGATTTAATACGGTTCTGGCGTGGTCAATCTTGGCAACACTTGACTGGAGTTTCGGTAAAATAAATGCGGCAGCCGACTGGAATTTGCCGTCGATATGGGTGGCAAATGCGGCTCTTATCGTGCAATACATCATCACCATCAACATTTCGTTTATGACAATGCGTTATTATGTTTTCCGCAGTCACGGCAATATTTTCAAAGAATGGATAAAAGCGTGGTCGGTATACATTTTTATTTATCTGATAAACGCACCGTCAATGAGTTTTCTGATGTGGCTCTTTAATTTGAAAGCGTGGCAGGCACAAGGCATCTATTTGGTATTTTCAACCATTATCACATTTATTTTGCATAAATATTATTCGTTCAGACAGGAAAAAGCATAATTTTTTGTACAAAACACATTTTTTTGCTTGAAATTTGACAAAATATATTTTATAATGTCAATATAGAGATAAGATTAAAGGAGAAAAACAATGGAAAACCGAGATATGAACGAAGCTATGAAAATGCTTGAAGTAATGGATGTTGTCACACATTATGACCAATATCGTGCAGCCGGTGCAGTTGAAAAAATACCGACACTCAACTATCCGGATATCAGAAAGACCAACGAGGATATTAACTTAAGAGGTGCGCCGATACAGAAACTTGATGCCATCTTGGAAGGCGTATTAAAACAACCGATTATGGCGGATATTTATGCGACGAAAGGAATTAAGCCGGAAGACGTATCGGCTTATATTGAAGAAGTCAAACAACAACCGATAAGCCATAAAAAGGCAATGTTACAAGCGTTTGTCGGCGCATACGGCACAGCCGCACTAAATATGGAAGGCGAAAAAGACCCTGTTGTAAACGGTAAGCGTGAAATGTATGCATTACGCGTCAAGCTTAATGATATAAAATCATTGATGTGGTCGATGGAACGATTTGTTGAAGCACATCAGCCGGTTGCGGTTGAACTGAGTTTATGGCAAAAAATTCAACGCAAGCTCGGATTCGATAAAGAAATCGGCAACGGATACGGTGATAATGTTCAGCCTACAGTGGGAGCCACGCGGATTATAGAAATGACCGCAAAAAAGGATGCCGAAAAAATTAAACACCCGAATCCGACCAAAGGTGTTAAGCATTTTGAACAGAAATACAACAAATCCGAAGAATACGGCGGCAGATAATTTTTACTCCTCTGATAAACGGGTGAATGGTAAGATTGCAGGGAGTGCGGATTATGCAAGAAAAATATCTGGAATTCGAGCAGGACGGTGTAAAATATAACCTTTATAATATGCCGAAAGGGTTTGTGATTAAAGGCGACTTGGATTTGCACGGTAAAGGCTTAACCGAATTGCCGGATTTATCTGAGGTGATTGTTAGGTGCGTGGTATCACTTTAATATATTGCGCCACATCTACGAGATATGACCGATAAACAGCATAACTAATCATAACCGAGCGTAACACTTAAAATAAAATATAAGCACTGCCGAATAATTTTTCCGGCAGTGCTGTTTTTATAAGTAAAATCCCCTATTCTTGCGGCACGACGTCTATGACAACATACTCCGATTTTGTGCCGGTCTTAAATTTTATTGCCCAATCCGATAAACCGGAAGTCACAATAAAATCCGTATTGCGGCGTTTTTCATACCCATACACCAAATCATTGGCACCAATCCACTTCCCGACCTGGTTAAACGGAAACAACTGTCCGCCGTGCGTATGTCCCGACAATACCAAATCAACGCCCACTTCCGCTTGATTGCCGTAATCCGTCGGCTGATGGTCCGCCACAATCATATACTTATCTTTATCCAAGTTTTGAACCAGCTCTTTCATACTCTGCCGACGCCCGCCCCGCTCACGCTCAACCGATGCATCACGCCGCCCGATGAGATAAAACATATCGGCAATCTGCACCGTTTCATCACGCAATACGTTAACACCGTTTTTTTCCAATTCCGCAACCAACTCGGCACCGCTGAACCCGCGATGCGCCGCACCGTAATATCCGTTATCGTGATTGCCGAACACAAAATAAACGCCGTATTTTGTTCGCATCTGACCGAGTTTTCGGCTTGTTTCAATCATATCGGTGCGCGAAGTGCCGTCATCGACATAATCACCGGCAACAATCACTATATCCGGATTTTGCGTTTGCATCGCATCAATGTGTTTTGCAAAACCGTCCGCCCGAAAAGTCGTACCTGTGTGAGAATCGGCAAACATCACTATTTTAAGCGGTTTCACCTGTTTTGAGGTTGTTAATGTGTAATATGTCGCCCATACGTGATAATCCGCATACCACCCGACCCACAACACCGTTAAGCTCAGAAAAACCGCCACTCCGCCGGCATAATAGCGTTTGAACGGCTTTTTCCGAATTTTCAAAATGCCACAAAACACCGCATCACATATCAGCCAAATCATTGCAAAATAAATAATGCAGACAATCGCGTTCATAAAATTAAATCCGATACATATCAGCGCAAACAAACCGAAAACCGTACCGCCGCCAACCATAGACTTCAGTTTTTCGGAATCCCCCGTCAGCCGTCTTACGCTCTCAAACCGACATACCCGATTGCTGACATACACAAGTGCCGCACCGGTCAGCACCAACGCCGTCCACATAATAACATACCACATAGCCATTTGTTTTTATTTCCACTCCAAATTATCGTATTCTTCATCAGTTACCGGCTCCAACCATTCGTTTGCACCGTCTTTTGCCGGAACCTCGACGGCAATATGTGTAAACCAACTGTCTTTGGCGGCACCGTGCCAATGCTTTGTTTCCGGCGAGATATTAACGACATCACCGACTTTCAGCGCACGTGCCGGCTTACCCCATTCCTGATACCAGCCGCGCCCTTGTGTCACCAAAAGAATCTGTCCGCTTTTATGATGAATATGCCAATTATTACGGCAACGCGGCTCAAAAGTAACATTAAACATCGGCACACCGTTTTCGGTTGTAATCGGCTTTAGATAACTTTTGCCGCTGAAATATTGTCCGTACGGATTTTCTTCTCCAAACCCGAAAACAACATCTTTAGCCTGCGTGGAAGATGCAATTTGCAAAATCTCCGCAACCTGCGCATCGGTCAAACCGTTATGTTTACCTATATTGATATGACTGTTTAACTGCGATTCCACACCCTCCCGTGCGGCAAGCATCGCAATGGTCGCCAACTCCCGCGTTTGCCAATCAATATTGTCACGCGCAAAAATATCTCCGAACAGATGCGCTTTAAGATATTCATCGATTGCCGGTGCAAACTCAAACAACTTTCCTTCTACTTTTGCACCGACAAGTTTGGTCTGATTTTCCGCACCGTATATCAATGCGGAACCTTCCGGTTTCAAACTCGGCAGTTTCCCTTGTGCATCAGTATACCCGCGCTCGGCTTCAAGCTGCATTAAGGTTGCCAATGCATTCAAACTACGCGGAAATCCGCAATACGCATACGCCTGCACTAAGATTTCTTTAAATTCATTCACCGTTACACCGGCCTCTAAACCAGCAATCAGCGCTTGTTTCAAACCTTCCTGATTCCCGCGTGCCGCATACGCTGCCGACTCGGCAATCGCTCTTTGTTGTATTGTCAAACCTTCTGTAGCCATAGCATTTCCTCCAAATAACAGTAATATTCCGAATAAACAAACTAAAAATTTTTGCATATTTCCTCACTTTGTTAATGCGATTATTGTAAAGTTTTGAGTAAACTCTAAGTCAAGGCAGAATTAAGATATATCAACATTAAAACATTTGTTTTGCTAAAAGAATGTTGTCGAAATAAGCTCTGTTTAACAAAATTGCCCTAAAAAGAACACGCCATTCTCGGGCAAGTAACCGCGAGAACCGAGGAGTCGAAAACGTCCTTGGACAATCACCGAAGAAATTGTCTGTCTTTCTGAGACGCCGTCGAAGAGTTTGCCACCATACAGTGCACTGTCGTTATGTAGTAATATTGCCGCTTTATCACGACGAGTCTGCACAGCGACGAAGAAACCTCTTTATTACCCCAACGTTTCGTTCAAAGTGACAAGTTGTATTTTTTTCAACAAAATAATTTAACAGAGCATAATTTTTTAACAAATATGCCATAAAAAAACACTTGACTATTCAAAAGAGTTAGCATAATGTGACTTTCAGCGTCGGGCGCTTAGCTCAGTTGGTTAGAGCCGGCCGCTCATAACGGTCTGGTCGTAGGTTCGAGTCCTACAGCGCCCACCATTAAAAAGGAATGATACTTGTCATTCCTTTTTTTGTTTTAAATTTTTCAAATTCCGATTTTAAATTTATACCCCTCAAAACCCCTTGTTTTTAGGGCTTTTGCCTCTTTCTTCGTTTTTTGTTGTTGCCGATTTTCAAAATGGTATGGTCAGGTATCTTTTTGGTCTGGTCGCCTTTTTTCATAAAAAAATAGAAAAATAGATACTTTTGGTATGGACAGACCAAACCAAATAATTATGAAAAATCAATCTGTTATTTTTTTATGGTTCGCGTCGGTTCATCGTCAAAAGTGGGGGCAAGAGTAAAAAATTATAAAAGTTAAAAGTCATCAGTTTGACCTCGTAATTATAGTTTAAGCACATAAAATTCTAACACGCAAGCGATAATTTTCAAAATTTCTAAAACCGTACGCCCG